>JAOULS010000277.1 GCA_029881895.1 Cyclobacteriaceae bacterium
TCTTCGGGAACGCCCAATCTGTCTAAAATATCCAGTAAACCGTTAATTTCTGTTTCAGTTTTATAGTGTTGTAAACCTTCGTAAATATGACTGTTTAATTCTAGTAGGATATCGATTTGGTCTTGAGAAGGCAATGATTTAACGGTTTTTTTAATACGTTTGATATAGCTGTCATAAACACGCTTTGAAGCAGTCTCCTTAAATTCTATTTCTTTAAATCTCATTGTGATATTTTTTTTATTGATTTTGACAAGTCCTCCCAGTACGATTGCATTTGAATTAAGGTATCCTTACCTGTTTCAGTCAATATATAGTACTTTCTTGGTATTCCAGATTCTTGTTCTATCCATTTCGAGGATACAAGGTTTTCCTTTTTCAGTCGATTCATTAACGGATAAAAAGTTCCTTCTGCAATTTCTATAGCGGTGAGTTTCTTTATTTCTTCAATGAATTCATATCCATAGAATTCATTTTCTTGGAGTACGTTCAAGACAATGAATGTAAGTGTTCCTTTCTTGACTTGTGATTTCCATTTGTTGACAAAAGTTTCATTCATTATGTAAATGTATAACAAAATACATAGTTATGCAATGTATTATATCAAAAAAATATTTTATTGTGTTTTTTATACTTGGTAAGATTGTTTCAGGATATCATACAACAGAAAGATAAGTGGTTAATTTGGTATTAACGTGTCCTACAGTAAAGTTCCGCTTTTTTCCGCAGCTTCTGTCATCATCTTACCAGCCTTTTCTTTACCTAAGTAGCCATCAATAATAAAATGAGCAACATATAGTAATGGAGTTATTGCTAATGCAATAATAAACTTATAGATATAATTTATTAAACCCACAGAGAGTACTTGTGAGACACTCCATGCCGACCCATTAGGAGCCAATAGATAGAAGGCGATAAACAGTACTACAAAACTGTCTACTAATTGAGAAACTAACGTAGATCCAGTAGCTCTTACCCATAGCTTTTTGTTTCCTGTTATTTTCCGAAGTTTATGAAAGACATAAACGTCCAATAGCTGACCAAGTAAAAAAGCAACTAAAGAACCAATAATTATTCCTGCACCTTGTCTAAACAAGGTATTGAAAGCATAGTTTACATCAAATGAATTTCCATTACTATCAATGCTATTCACTTCCAACCAAAAACCAGCGGGAGATAAAAGGGTTACGATCCAAATAACAATAAAAACGTATGAAATGAACCCTGCGGTTAAAAAACTGATTTTTTTCACCCCTTGTTTCCCATAGTATTCATTAATAATGTCGGTAGTTATAAATACGATAGGCCAAATGATTACCCCAGCCGTAAGGTTAAAATCGAGTGCCGTATTATTGAATAGAGGTATTTGTGCAGGGTTAAAGCCAAGAGTCGATTCTAGAGAAAATATTTTTACACCAATAATTTCAGCGATGAGGGCATTGGTGAGAAAAATGCCACTCAAAATAATAAAAAGGTTAGCTCTTTTACTTTTTAGGATATTCATCATTCATCAATTTCATAGGTTTTTCCTTCAATGGCTAACAAAGTATCTTTAAAATACTTACCTGCTTCAATTTTAAAAGGAGTGATATCTTTATAACGAGCTGAATAATGACCAATAATGAGTTGTTCTACGTTGGCTTTCTTAGCAATAGTAGCGGCTTGTTTTGCGGTAGAATGGTAGGTATGAGAAGCTCTCAGTTCATTGTCATCTAAAAAGGTGGTTTCGTGATAAAGAAGTGATACATTTTTAACGATAGCTATAATTCCTTCGTTATATCGAGTGTCTGAACAATATGCGAATGAACGTGATTTTTTAGAAGGGAGTGTTAGTTCATTATTTTTAAAAATCACTTCACCTGTATCATTTAACATGTCGTCTCCTTTTTTAAGACGTCCAATGTTTGTTAATGATATCAATTTAGGTAATTTTTCTTTGATAAGCCGTCTTGGCTTACTTTTTTCTTTAAACAGAAACCCTGTACAGGGTATTCTATGATCAAGAGGAAAAGAGCTTACAGCTATATGATTGTTTTCATATAACACTTCTGTGGTGGAGGAATTTGTTTTTTTGAAAATAATGGAATAATTCAGACTAGTTTGAGAATATTTAAGTTGTACGGTGATGATTTCTTGCAACCCATTAGGACCATATAAATACAAGTCCTTTGTTCGTTTTAATAGGTGCATAGATTTCAGTAAACCTACCAAGCCTAAATAATGATCACCATGTAAATGACTGATAAAAATATGGTCGATTCTAAAAGTTTTTATTTTAAAATGTGAAAGTCGATTTTGCGTACCTTCTCCGCAATCGATCATGAATGTACATTTTCCTGCTTCCAGTACTTGCGATGATTGATTACGACCATAAGCAGGTAATGCCGAATTAGAACCTAATATAGTAAGTCGAAAGGTCAAATAGATTTACTCGTTATTTCCTTCTCCTTTTAATCCATTTTCTATTTCTTTTATAAAAATTGCATCAATAGCCTCCTCTACAGTCTCTACGATATTGAGTACGCTATCTAATTGGGATATTTTAATCAATTTAGAGGTATGTTCAGAAAGGCAAGATAATACGAAAACGCCTCCATCTTCTTGTACAATTCTATTACCTACTAACAAGGCACTTAAACCTGATGAATCAGTGTATTTTACTTCATTTAAATCAAGAATGATATTTCTAACACCTTCTGCATGAAAAGTAATTAATTCGGCTTTTAAATTGGGAGCGATACTGGCATCTAACTTTTCTTCATGCAAAGTAAGTGACATGTATTTTTCGTGTTTATCAATTGTATATTTCATATGATGTTTTATTTCTCTTATTACTTTTCGTTCTACAAATTAATCAAAAACTATATATTAATTAACTTACGGACTTAATAATGTTTTGTTCAATCCTTTCGAGGATATTTTCTTGTTTTTGTTTTTGAAATTTCTCACCTGTAAATTTTTCATATAGTTCTATATAGCGATCTGAAATCATCGTCAACACTTCTGGCGTCATTTCAGGAACAGATTGTCCGTCTTTTCCTTGAAAATTATTTTCTATCAGCCATTGTCTTACAAATTCTTTGGAAAGCTGCTTCTGTTTTTCGCCATTTTGTTGACGTAGCTCATATCCCTCTTCATAGAAGTACCGTGAAGAATCTGGCGTGTGTATCTCATCAATAAGAAATATTTCGTTCTCTTTTTTGCCAAATTCATATTTGGTGTCAACTAAAATCAACCCTTGCTTTGCCGCTAATTCGGAGCCTCTTTTAAAAAGAGCCTGGGTGTAATTTTCTAATTGCACATAATCTTCTTCCGAAACTATGCCTTGTTTTATAATCTCTTCTCTTGATATATCTTCGTCATGACCTTCTGTAGCCTTTGTGCTAGGGGTAATAATGGGAGAGGGGAGTCGATCATTTTCATGTAGTCCTTCTGGAAGATCAACACCACATAAAACCCTTTTTCCTTCTTTATACTCTCGCCACGCATGCCCTGCTAAATAGCCTCGTATAACCATCTCAACAGCAAATGCCTTACAAGTTACGCCTATCGTAACATTAGGATCAGGTGTATTTATTACCCAATTAGGCACGATATCTTTGGTTGCATTAAGATTTTTAGCGGCAATCTGATTTAGAATTTGTCCTTTGTGCGGTATAGGTGCTGGTAATATCACATCGAATGCAGAAATCCGATCACTCGCCACCATGGCCATTTTGTCTCCAAAAAAATAGAC
>JAOULS010000042.1 GCA_029881895.1 Cyclobacteriaceae bacterium
AGTCGTTTACAAATTTCTCTTTGGCATCATCACTAGCATATACTTCTGCTAAAGCTCTCAATTCAGAATTTGAACCAAAAATGAGGTCTGCACGAGTGGCCGTCCATTTCACTTCTCCCGTTTTTCGATCGCTACCTTCAAATTCTTCTTTTGTGTCAGAACTGGCCTTCCATTCAGTACTCATATCCAAAAGGTGAACAAAGAAGTCGTTAGTGAGGGCCTCTTTGTTTGAGGAAAAAATACCATGCGTTGAGCCATCGAAATTGGCATTAAGTGTACGCATTCCGCCTACTAGTACTGTCATTTCAGGAGCAGATAGCGTAAGTAATTGTGCTTTGTCGATCAGTAACTCTTCAGTAGATATCGTGTATTGAGTTTTTAAATAATTTCTAAAACCATCAGCCATAGGTTCAAGGAGTCCAAAAGAGGCAATGTCTGTTTGCTCTTGAGTGGCGTCCATTCTGCCTGGCGTAAATGGCACTTTTACATCAAATCCAGCATTAGTAGCCGATTTTTCTACTCCTGCGCAGCCTGCCAATACAATTAAGTCAGCTATAGAGACTTTCTTCGTATTCGATTTAGCATTAAAATCACTTTGGATTTGTTCAAGTATACCCAATACTTTTTCTAATTGCTTAGGGTTATTTACTTCCCAATCTTTTTGGGGAGATAAACGGATTCTAGCACCATTAGCACCACCTCTTCTGTCAGAATCTCGGTAGGTAGATGCCGAAGCCCAAGCAGTGGATACCATTTCGCTGATAGATAAACCTGAGTTTAGAAGGGTCGCTTTCAATGCTGAGATATCCTTTTCATTAATCACTTCATGATGAATAGCAGGAATAGGGTCTTGCCAAATTAGGTCTTCCGTTGGTGCTTCTGGGCCAACATAGGCAGTTCGAGGGCCCATATCTCTATGTGTTAGTTTGAACCAAGCACGAGCAAAAGCGTCATCAAATTTGTCTGGATTATCTAGAAAATTCCTTGATATTTTTTCATAAACAGGATCAAATCGTAATGATAAGTCTGTTGTTAGCATGGTAGGTTTATGCATTTTTTCACTATCAAAAGCATCGGGTACCATCATTTTTGGGTCTTTGGCTACCCATTGGTGTGCTCCAGCTGGACTTTTGGTCAATTCCCATTCGTTTTCAAATAAATTAAAAAAGAATAAATGACTCCATTTGGCTGGTGTTGATGTCCAAGTTACTTCCAATCCAGATGTGATGGCATCAGTTCCTTTACCTGATTTATATGTACTTTTCCACCCTAACCCTTGTTCTTCAATACTTGCCGCTTCGGGTTCCGCACCAACATGTGAGGCTGGACCTGCACCATGCGTTTTTCCAAGCGTATGTCCTCCAGCAATTAATGCTACCGTTTCTTCATCATTCATCCCCATTCTACCAAACGTTTCACGTATGTCTTTTGCAGCAAGAACTGGGTCGGGGTTGCCATTTGGCCCTTCAGGATTCACATAAATCAATCCCATTTGCACGGCAGCTAAAGGATTTTCAAGTTCACGATCTCCAGAATACCGCTTGTCATCCAACCACTTGTCTTCAGCTCCCCAATACACATCCATTTCAGGTTCCCAAACATCAGCTCTACCTCCTGCAAAACCGAATGTTTTAAATCCCATAGATTCAAGGGCGACATTTCCTGTAAGTACCATCAAATCTGCCCACGAAATTTTATTGCCATACTTTTGCTTGATAGGCCATAACAAACGTCTTGCTTTATCTAGATTGGCATTATCTGGCCAGCTATTCAATGGGGCAAAACGTTGTTGTCCTGCACGAGAACCGCCACGTCCGTCACCTGTACGATAGGTGCCAGCACTATGCCAAGCCATTCTTATAAATAAACCACCGTAGTGACCGAAATCTGCTGGCCACCAATCTTGTGACTGTGTCATCACGTCACGAATATCTTTTTTTAATGCTTCATAATCCAAGCTATTAAATTGCTCGATATAATTGAAATCTTGCCCCATAGGGTTTGACAAAGAAGAATTTTGACGAAGAATACTAAGGTTTAATTGATTAGGCCACCAATCGCTATTACTGGTAGCTTTCATATTCGAATTACTCTTTTTAGTAGCGCCTGATTGACCATCTGCTACTACTTCTTGGTCGTTTTTTTCCTGACATGCTTGAAATAATGTACCTAAGACGAGCATGAAGCTGAATACTATAAGTTTTTTCATGTTGTGCTGTTTTTTTATGAATTAGAATGTAATACTACTTACTTCTTTTATTACACTATCATAAATGATATTGATTGTTTTGATAATAACATAGATGAATTCAATTAGAATTTATGTTTCACCGTATATGTTACCCTGAGGCAGATTCAATAAACATTTGCTAAACTAAAATAGTTGTTACAGCGAGGGTTTTTAACACAATTTTCTTAAAAAATCCTATAAGTGTGTAGTTAGTGATATAAGGTGTTATATATGTGAATTTAGCCATGCTAATTCATGCTCGAATACTTTTAAACGGTCTACTTCATTGTGTATTTCGTGACACATACCCTCCCATAATTGTAGTGTAACCTGATCATTACTTTTTTGAGCAAATTCTTCGCTGCCCTTTGAGGAGGTAATTTCATCGGCTAGGCCGTGCATCATCAATGTTGGAGTGGTCAACTTTTTTGCATTGTCCATTGCCCATTCTACTGCTGCAAATACATCTACAAACATCCGGGTTGACATTTTGTTATGAACGAGTGGATCATTTTTATAGTTATCCACTTCATTTGGATCAGAAGAGATGTCTTCTTCATTTAATCCCGTTGGTTGTGTAAGTGATGGCCAAATGTTCGCCATCAAATTGCCTACCATAATTTTCCATTTAGGAGGCTCAAAAGCTATTCGAAACAAAGGATCAGTTACGATTGCGGCTTTTATATCATTGGACTCTTTCCGAAGTAAGTAATTAGTAACTATATTTCCGCCCATGCTGTGTCCGTACAGGATCAATGGAATTTCGGTATACCTGTTGCGTACTTCCATTAAGAAGTGTTCAATATCACTCAGCCATTGATCGTAACTGGGTGTATGACCCGTTTTTCCTTCTGATTTACCATGCCCACGAAGATCAAGTGCTACCATTGCAATATCATGTGTGCTAAAAAACTTAGCTACATGTTGGTACCGCATTTTATGTTCTCCATGCCCATGTACTAGTGCAATTACTGCTTTTGGGTTGTCAATGCTCCAATCAACACCTTTTAAGCATAGTCCGTCAGTTGTATAAAAATCAAATAAGGATTCAGTCATTTTAGTATATTTAAGAGATACTCTTGGTTTACTATTTTTTAAAATAAATTAATAGCAGTAATATAGGTAACTTTTTAGAATGTTTTAACAAATGTCATAAGACTAAATATAAATTTTACATGAATTATATTCTCGCTCTCGATCAAGGTACTACTAGTTCACGCGCCATACTATTTGATCAAAATGCTCAAATTACGGCTGTTTCGCAAAAAGAATTTACTCAAATATTTCCAGAATCTGGTTGGGTTGAACATAATGCAGAAGAAATATGGAAAACGCAATATGAAGTATTGGAAACAGTGATAGAGGAAAGTGGGGTGTCGGTTGCTGAAATTAAAGCGATTGGTATCACCAATCAGCGTGAAACAACCGTTGTATGGGATAATATTACTGGAAAGCCAGTCTATAATGCCATTGTTTGGCAAGATAAACGCACTTCTGATATTTGTGAATCGTTGAAAAAGAAAGGCCTGTCGGAGTATGTGAAAGAGAATACGGGCCTTGTAATTGATGCTTATTTCTCAGGAACTAAAGTGAAATGGATTTTGGAGAATGTGGAAGGGGTGAGAGAGAGAGCAAACCGCGGGGAGCTGTTGATGGGAACAATTGATACATGGTTAATGTGGAAATTGACAAATGGCAAAGTTCATGCTACCGACTATAGCAATGCTTCACGAACCATGTTGTTTAATATAAATACGTTATCGTGGGATGATAAAATGTTGGAGGAATTGGATATTCCTCGAAATATGCTCCCCGAGGTAAAGGACTCATCGGGGAGGTTTGGTGAGACCACCCTCAATAATAAAAGTATCCCTATTTGTGGTGTGGCGGGCGATCAGCAAGCGGCATTATTTGGACAAACTTGCTTTGAAGCAGGAGAAGCAAAAAACACCTATGGCACAGGCTGTTTTATGTTAATGAATACGGGTGAAGGAAAAATTTCTTCAAAATCAGGGTTGCTAACGACAATTGCTTGGGGAATTAATGGGAAAATTACTTACGCATTGGAAGGAAGTGTGTTTATTGCAGGTGCTGCTATTCAATGGCTTCGCGATGGCTTAAAATTAATTGATGAAGCACCCGATTCAGCCTATTTTGCATCCAAAACAGATGATTCGGAAGAGGTGTATGTGGTGCCTGCTTTTGCAGGACTTGGAGCACCCTATTGGGATATGTATGCACGTGGTGCTATTTTTGGTCTTACTCGTGATACAGGTAAGTCTCATTTAATACGCGCTACTTTAGATTCCTTGGCCTACCAAACCAAAGATGTGTTAACCGCCATGCAAAAAGATTCTTCCATTGAGTTGCAAAAATTGCAAGTGGACGGTGGTGCGTGCGCTAATGATGTGTTAATGCAATTCCAAGCCGATATTTTAAATGTAGATGTGGTGAGACCTGTAATTATAGAATCAACCGCTTTAGGAGCGGCTTATTTAGCAGGTATTGCAGTGGGTCTTTGGGATATGAGTAAGCTGTCTGAAAATAAACGTGTTGAAAAGACTTTTTGTTCGCAAATGGATGAAGAGAAAAGAAAGAGATTATACAGTGGTTGGGAAAAAGCCATTAGTAGAACAATGAATTGGGTGGATCATTAAATATCGAATCACATGCCGTATTCAGTTTTATATCGAGAAGAGTTAATTCATACGATAACAGGAAACGAAGTAGATGTTTTAATTGTGGGTGGAGGAATTACGGGAGCAGGTATTGCATTAGATGCAGTGTCGAGAGGTTTTTCAGTAGCGTTAATTGAAAAAACCGACTTTGCATCAGGGACAAGTAGTAAGTCGACAAAATTAATACATGGAGGGTTACGGTACCTGAAAAATTTAGAGTTAAAACTTGTTCGTGATACTGGTCTAGAGCGTGCTGTAGCTTTTCGAAATGCACCACATTTGGTGCGCCCAGAAAAAATGTTGTTGCCTCTCATTGAAAACGGCACGTATGGTAAAAGAGCTGCTTCATTTGGTTTGTGGCTTTATGATCTTTTAGCGATGGTGAGGCGTGACGATCGAAGAGTAATGTTGAGTAAAAAGCGTGCGTTGTCGGTTGAACCTCTTCTTAGAAATGATGTCGTTACTGGAGCAGGGTATTATGCTGAATACCGAACAGACGATGCTCGACTAACGATTGAAGTACTTAAAACAGCAGCCCAAAGAGGCGCAGTAGCAGTTAATTACGTAGCCTGTGAAGAATTGATTTATGATGAAGGAAGAGTTGTAGGTGTAAAGGCGAAAGATGTCCTAAGTAACCAAAATATAACGATTAAGTCGAAATATGTAGTAAATGCCACAGGGCCGTGGGCAGATCAACTTCGTGAAAAAGATAATTCTTTAAAACACAAACGTCTTCACCTTACTAAAGGAGTACATATAGTGGTGGAGAAAGATAAATTCCCACTTAATCAATCAGTTTATTTTGATGTGGATGATGGTAGAATGATTTTCGCTATTCCTAGGTTGGGAGTGACATACATAGGTACTACCGATACTTTTTATGAAGGAGAAATAAATGCTCCTGATGTGCGCCTTGCAGATGTTAAATATTTGTTACAAGCAGTAAATGCGATGTTTCCTTCAGTTCAATTGGTAGTAAAGGATGTTATTTCATCATGGTCGGGGTTACGACCGCTTATACACGAAGAAGGGAAAAGTCCTTCCGAAATTTCAAGAACAGATGAAATGTTTGTGTCTACGTCAGGATTAATATCCATAACCGGAGGGAAGCTTACAGGTTATCGCTTAATGGCCAAGAAAGTGGTGCGTCATATTTGTGATAAACAAAAGGTTACACGCAAGTGTAGAACAAGAAGAATTCGTTTAGTAGGGGCTAATTTTAAACGCGCTAGAGAGGTAAATGATTTTTTCAGAAAAACGGCAGTATTTCTGAAAAAATCAAACATTCCTATTGCTAAAACTAATTATTTAGTAACCACTTATGGAACTCAAACAGAAGAAATTGTTGCGATTTATAAAGAAAAGAACTACAAGTATTTGGCTTCGGCCGAAGCACAGTTTTCTATTCAAAAAGAAGGGGCATGTACATTGGAAGATTTTTTTGTGCGTAGAACAGGGAAATTATTTTTCGAGCCAGACGCTATTCCTGTCGAAATAAATGAGGTGTGTAAAGTGTTTATTCAGTTACTACATTGGGAGGATGGAAAAGTAAAGTTGGAGACAGAGAAGCTGCTCAACTTATTGAAAAAAGCTACTGATTTCAAGTAATCACGATATTTGTAAATTTAAAATTAACTAAAGAGCTGTCTGTAAGGGAAGCTAGGTTTATCCATCCATCTTTTATTTCTGTGTACTTGCTGAAAACCAAAAATCTAATTAGTTTGGTGTTTTCTAATAAGGTGAAGCCATCTACATTGCAATGGCATTACTGCCAAATAGACGTATCAAATTTTGAAATTAATTCACGAGGTTTGAATATGTAAATTATAATTAAAATGACAAGACATATTATGCTAACAATTATTAAGGATTTTCGAAAGATCATCAGTTTATTAGTTTTAACTACAATTATTTCTTGTGTCAATATTTCTGAGACCTATGGCAAGGTTTACATGTTTATACACGCTCACCCAGATGATGAAATATATTTTAAAGCGGGATGGATATTTGATAGGATACAATCCACAGATACGTTGATCGTTGTTATTGCAACAGCTGGTGATGCCAATAAATGGACGTATCCAGATTGGGAAAATAGTTCAGATGGGGTAGACTTTGATAACGATGGCGATGTTGATATGATAGATCGAGGATACGATCGGATGGCATATAGGAGCATACCCGGGCTTGCCTCTTTAGGGTTAGATACAGATAAGAATCTTATATTCTTAGGCTATCCTGATGGCGGATTGTTTAAAATGTGGGAAGATAGAAACTTACAATACCTTAACCCTATAACGGAATGTAATGAGTCACCCTACAATGTAGACGCTCCAAGATATTGTTATGGGCTTAGTTATAAGGAGAGCGTACCATATACCTATGCGTCACTATCGGAGGATATTAAAAAGTTATACACTACTTATAAGCCTGATGGTCTAATGATTCCTGATTTTATAGACACTCCTTCCGATCATGGAGCACTAGGTAGGATTGCAAGTCAGGCACTTTATGATTTGAGGGAAGAAGGAGGTAATGATTGGGTAAGCAAAGTGGAAATAATTTGGTCATTTCCATCACATTTTGTTTGGGACAACCCTGAATCATGGTTGGGAGGCAAAGATTTTTTACCAGAAGAAGAAGGTCCCTTTTTAGCAGAGCCATTTCCACAAGATATCTTCCCACCCCAAGTAAAATATTTAGACAAATTAGGCGGAGAAAATAAATGTAAATTATGGGATTTCCACCCTTATGAAATGCCAAACCCTCCTTGTTTCAGGGCCCGGAAAGATGATATCATTCGTGGCCCATTTGTCATGTACGACAATACAGCTCCAGCAGAATGGTCTGATTATTCGCTTAGTAGTGGAAAAGAAGGAAATACTTCAGATTGTACTATTAAAGTACGTGATTTAGCTCCAGGGCTAAATACAACAGTTAATCCCCAATATATTTATTCCAATGATGATGGGAAAACATGGAATGGAACCAATGGGCTAAAGGGGTTTTATAGAAATAAAAATAACAAGGTAATATACGAAGGAAAAAGAACTAAAAATCGCCCTGAAACTGAAAATTATTCTTACTGGCAGGGAGATGTGGCATTAGAAAGGATAGACGCTAAAATAGATTTTGATAATGGATTTGATCCTGGAGATGGAATAAATGAAGATTACTGGTCTGCAGAATGGATTGGTTGGGTTAAAACGGTAGAAAAAAGTGGAACCTATTATTTTTATTTAGATGCTGACGATGCTGGCTTTTTGATGGTCGACAATAAATTGATTGTTTGGGATCATGGTGATTTTAGTATGGGTACTCAAAGAGGAATAGGAATATACTTAGAGAAAGACTCTGTCTATTCCATTCACATGGGTTTTTGGGATTATACTGGTGACGCTGGTTGTAAATTGTATTGGAAAACGCCAGAAGAAACAGAAAGTCAGATAATACCTTCTTCAAATCTTTTATGTGGAGATGCTTCAATGGAGGGCGTAGAAGGGTCAACAAATATTGAAACGATTACAGCTGTTGGTGTGCCTTTTATAAAAAAATCATCCAATAATAAAATGATATTTATGGCATTAGATATGGCAGGAAATATTGGTGTAAGCCCAATTAATACATATTGATGTGTAGCGTCATAAACGTTTATTAATACGTTTATATATATTCATTCAGACATGCTTTTTTTACAGTATGGTCATGTTCGTAAATCTTAGTTTAGATGACGATTCTATTTGATATTTACTAAATCTTATCTTAAGTTCGCTGTAGAATTATACAAACTAAACTAACGACCAATGAAATTACTTAAACACAATTATTGGATACTGTTTTTAACAGTTCTGGTATTTAGCTGTAGCCCTCAACAAGATGAGAAAATTATAGAAGCTGAATCCATTGAAGACTTTGAATACTTTTCAGAGCAGTTCGCAGATTTAAAAATCATTCGTTACAAAATCCCTGGTTTTGATAGACTAACTGTAAAGCAAAAAGAATTGGTGTATTATCTCACACAAGCGGGGCTTGAAGGAAGAGATATTATGTGGGATCAAAATTACAGACATAATCTAGCCATCCGAAAGGCACTTGAAAACATAGTACGTACCTACGAAGGAGATAAAGAAAATGAAAACTGGAAAAATTTCATGGTATATATGAAAAGAGTTTGGTTTTCAAACGGCATTCATCATCATTATTCAAATGATAAAATTATGCCCGATTTTTCAATAGAATATTTTCAGGCTTTACAGTTAGCAACTCAAACTGAATTATCAGGAGAGATAGTCGAAATACTATTTGATGAAGAAAAAGACGCAAAAAAAGTAAATCTTGATCCCGAAAAAGGATTGTTATTAGGTTCTGCTATAAATTTTTATGGCCCTGATATTACAGAGGAAGAGGTAGATGCATTTTATGCTGCAAAAATGGAAGCTAAAGATGCTGAACCATTATCGTATGGGCTTAATTCTAAAATTGTAAGAGCTGATGATGGAAGTTTAAAAGAAGAAGTCTATAAAGTGGGAGGGCTATATGGAGCTGCTATTGAAAAAATAATTGGTTGGTTAGAAAAAGCTTCTGGTGTAGCTGAAAATGAAAAACAGCAAAAGGCTTTCGATTTACTTATCGAATATTATAAAACGGGAAGCCTTGAAACATGGGATGAATACAACATTGCTTGGGTAGAAGCTACAGAAGGAGATATTGACTATATCAATAGCTTTATTGAAGTGTATAACGACCCAAAAGGATACCGCGGTTCGTATGAAAGTATTATTGAAATTAATGATTTCGATGCCTCATCAAGAATGCAAGTATTGGCTGATAATGTGCAGTGGTTCGAAGACAACTCCTCTATTATGACGGAGCATAAAAAAGAAAGTGTAGTTGGTGTAAGCTATAAAGTGGTAAATGTTGCAGGTGAAGCAGGTGATGCTTCTCCATCTACTCCTATTGGTGTAAACTTACCTAATGCTAACTGGATACGTGCTAAGCATGGATCCAAATCAGTAAGTTTAGGGAATATTGTTGATGCCTATGGTAAAGCAGGAAGTTCAGGTTTTTTGGAAGAATTTGCTTTTGATGAAGCTGAAATTAAACGAGCAAAAGAATTTAGCGAAATTGGCGACAAAATGCACACCGCTTTACATGAGGTAGTTGGACATGCTTCTGGAAAATTGAACCCTGGAATAGGAACGCCAAAGGAAACATTGAAAAACTATGCTTCTGCCCTAGAAGAAGGAAGAGCTGATTTAGTGGCACTTTACTTTTTGATGGATGAAAAATTAGTAGAGTTAGGTCTTGTTCCCAGCTTAGAGGTAGGGAAAGAAGAGTATGATGGATACATCCGTAATGGGTTGATGTTGCAATTGAGAAGACTAGAAGTAGGGGCTGATGTAGAAGAAGCACACATGCGTAACCGTCAAATGATTGCGAAATGGGCGTATGAAAAAGGACAAGCCGATAACGTGATTGAAAGAAAAGAACGTGATGGAAAAACCTATTTTGTAGTAAACGATTATCAGAAATTGCAAAATTTGTTTGGTGAATTACTACGAGAAATCCAACGCATTAAATCGGAAGGTGATTATGAAGCTGGAAAAAACTTGATTGAGAATTACGGAGTAAAAGTAGATCAAGAATTGCATGCAGAGGTATTGGAAAGAGCCGAGAAATTAAAATCTGCTCCTTATGGTGGATTTATCAACCCTGTTTTAGTCCCTGTGATGGATGACAATGGGGTGATAACAGATGTAACCATTGAATACCCTACTGATTTCACAAAGCAAATGCTGGGCTACAGTGAAAAATACGGAAATTTGTAGAAGAATGTAGTCTGAAAAAAGTAGAATAAAGCTCATGAATAGTAGTCCATGAGCTTTATTTATATTAACTAAACTCAGCAAAAAATCATAGATATATTGATTTTCCACTCATGTTAGGGGCTACTATTTACCAATAGCACACTTGTCTGTTAGTTTCCTTAGTACGACATAAATTTTTTATTGTAATAGTAGTTTGTTATATTCGAAATGGTGTCAAATGTGCTATAGTAATATGTTGCTAGTAATTCATTTATAAACAACATTATATGTCAGGAGGAGGATTTGGAGCATTAGATGCAATGAATAAATCTCTAAAAAATAATAGAGGTCTTGTTAGAAAAGTAAGTGCATTTGAGAGAATGAAGGGTCATAGTTCTGCCCTTAAAGGAAGGAAATTAATATTCACAGACAAAAGACTGAACAATCAACAACTTGAAGAACTAAGGCGAAAAACGATTAAATCGGATAGAATACATACAATCAAGCAGGTGTTGAAAATGATAATTGTTTTAGCGACCCTAGTGGTATTATTGATTCTTCTTATTAGTGGGCCATTGAGTAAATAAAGATTGTTGTAACATTTTGTGATCTCTAATACCTTGGTTTCTTCGGTTTCGATTAGTACATTGAGTATCAATCAAATAGTGTTCAGTCTAAAAAAACTATGAAAGCATCAGATCTATTTATAAAAGCGCTTGAAAATGAAGGGGTAGAGTATATTTTCGGAATCCCTGGAGAGGAGAACCTTGATTTTCTTGACTCCATGAAAAATTCAAAAATCAAGTTAGTCTTGACCCGACACGAGCAAGGGGCTGGTTTTATGGCGGCAACGTATGGCCGTCTAACGGGCAAACCAGGTGTTTGCCTAGCAACACTTGGACCAGGAGCGACTAATTTCACAACCCCCGCTGCTTATGCGCAATTAGGAGCAATGCCCATGATGATGATTACTGGTCAGAAGCCAATAAAAAAATCAAAACAAGGTCGTTTTCAAATCGTAGATATCGTAGAATTGATGAAGCCAATTACAAAATTTACACGACAGATTGTAAATGGAAATAACATTGCGGCATTGGTAAGAGAGTCATTTCGTTTGGCTATGGAAGAACGACCAGGGGCAGTACACTTAGAACTCCCCGAAGATATAGCAGAGGAAGAAACTGAAGATAGGGTGTTTAAAGTGGTTGGACATCGTAGACCCGATGCTGATGAATTAGCGATTCGAGAAGCAGCAAAAATGATTGAAAGTGCAAAAATGCCCCTTTTATTAATTGGTGCTGGAGCAAATAGAAAAAGAACAGGAGCAGCATTAACCAAATTTATAGAAGATACAGGTATTTCATTTTTTAATACCCAAATGGGAAAAGGAGTGGTGGATGAACGCCATACTCAGTTTTTAGGTACTGCGGCTCTTTCAGATAATGATTTTTTACATTGTGCAATTAATAGAGCGGATTTAATTATAAATGTAGGTCATGATGTGATCGAAAAACCTCCATTTTTTATGGCAGAAGGAGGAACAAAAGTGATTCATGTAAACTTCTTTCCAGCTCAAGTCGATGAAGTGTATTTTCCACAATTAAATGTAATCGGAGATATTGCCACTTCGGTGGAACATATTGCTTCTCATGTAAAAGATAAAAGCAATTGGGACCTATCCTATTTTGATAGGATCAAGGAAGAAGTTGAAACCCATTTAACAAAATATTCGAAAGACAATCGTTTTCCTGTATTGCCACAACGTTTGGTACATATTATCAGAGAAGAATTAGAAGATGACGGTATTGTTACGTTAGACAATGGCGTTTACAAAATCTGGTTTGCACGAAATTATAAGTGCTATCAACCCAATACACTACTATTGGACAATGCATTGGCAACCATGGGAGCAGGGCTACCATCTGCTATGCTGGCAAAATTAATAAACCCTGATAAAAAAGTGATCTCCGTTTGTGGAGATGGTGGGTTTATGATGAACTCGCAAGAATTAGAAACTGCAGTAAGGTTAGAACTTAATATGGTGGTTGTCATTCTTAATGATAGCGCATACGGTATGATAAAGTGGAAACAAGAAGGGATGGGGTTCGATAATTTTGGGTTGGATTACAAGAATCCCGACTTTGTAAAGTATGCTGAAAGTTATGGCGCTATTGGTCACCGGCCAACAAGTGATGAAAATTTCAAAGAAACTTTGTCAAATTGTTTAGCAGTTAATGGCGTTCATGTGATTGATTTGGCAGTTGACTATTCACTAAATCATTCAATATTGAATGTGCTATTGAAAGAGAAAACGTGTATTTTGTAACATGATATGAAGACAATAGAAAACAAGACGAAAGATAATAAGACTTTAAAATATTGAAATAATAGGATGAGTATTAATGCCTTTTAATATAACATATCAATAAAATGAAACACAATTTCAGAGAATTAACAATTTGGAAAAATTCAATGAATTTGGTTTTTGATATTTATAAACTGACTAAGGAACTACCAGATGTTGAGAAATTCGGACTAGTAAGTCAAATTAATAGGTATTCTGTTTCTATTCCATCAAATATAGCAGAGGGTACAGGTAGAAGAACAGCTAAAGAAATAGTGAGGTTTTTTAGATATAGCACTAGAGCCTTCTTATGAGTCGGAAACTCAACTTATGCTTTTAAGGAAATTAAATTCATAGGAAGATATGCGTCATTATAAATGTTAATTGGTATTATAGTCTGAAAATCTCAAAACTTAAAATCTAAAGATATGTTAAAAGTACGCTCCCCATACGACCTTAGTTTAATAAAAGAAATTCCATTTGTTGGGAAGGAAGAAGTGGAAAAAGCACTTTCGGTTGCGGATGGTTTATTTCAAGACCGTTCTAAATGGATTCCCGCACATGAACGGATCGCTATTTTAGAGCGAACGGCAGAGATAATGAAAACCAGAATAGAGGAGCTTACCAATACCGCTGCACAGGAAGGAGGCAAGCCTTATGTCGATTCTAAAGTGGAGGTGCTAAGGGCGATTAATGGAGTGAAGATAGCAGGAGAACACATAGCGCATCTAAAAGGGGAACAAATTCCTATGGGCTTAACCAAAGCTTCTGAAAACAGGATTGCATTTACTTCTAGAGAGCCTATTGGAGTTGTTTCATCAATTAGTGCTTTTAATCATCCTCTTAATTTAATCATTCATCAAACAGTAACGGCAATTGCAGCAGGCTGCCCCGTAATTATCAAGCCTGCATTAACCACGCCTTTGTCGTGTTTAGCCTTTGTGGAAATATTATCGGAAGCGGGCTTGCCAGAAGGGTGGTGTCAAGCTATAATTTGCGAAAATGATGTTGCGGAGCAACTCGTAACAGACAAGCGAGTAAATTATTTTTCTTTTATAGGGTCATCAAAAGTAGGATGGTATTTACGTTCAAAACTGTCCCCAGGGACACGTTGTGCGTTAGAACATGGTGGTGCCGCTCCTGTGATTGTTGAAAAAGATGCAAATCTTGATGAAATGTTACCCTCTTTAACAAAAGGAGCATTCTATCATGCAGGACAAGTGTGTGTGTCAGTGCAAAGAGTATTTGTCCATGAAGCTATTCTGGATAAAGTAGTAAATGGGTTAGCACATTTGGCATCAAAACTTGTTGTGGGTGACCAAATGGATGAGAACACAGATGTAGGACCACTTATTTTACCTAGGGAAGTAGATAGAGTAGAGAAATGGGTGGATGAAGCTGTAGAGGCTGGTGCTGAAGTGAAATGCGGTGGAAAAAGAATTTCAGATACTTGTTTTCAACCTACTGTACTGTTGAACCCTCCTAGTGATGCCTTAGTCTCAACTCAGGAAATTTTCGGTCCTGTTGTATGTGTTTATTCCTATACTGATAGAGAGAAGGCCATAGAAAT
>JAOULS010000043.1 GCA_029881895.1 Cyclobacteriaceae bacterium
TGGGTGCATTTCCTAGTATAATGATCCCTCCCCAAGTTTCATTATTTTCTTTTATCAATGTACTTTTCGTTTCACCGATATTTATCTCATCTAAAACAGAGGTGAAAATAATTGGCTGATTTGCATTACCTACAGCATTTATTTTTCCTCCTCTGGATATAATTAAAACAGAAGCATTTTCAGCACCTCCCTCATGTGCCTTTATTATTGCTCCTGCCTCAATAGTTAGTGTTACTCCTGCATCTACAATTACTCTACCCTTCAATTCAAATATTGCATTTGAAGACCATGTTTCGTCAGCGGTTATTACCCCTGTTTTTACTACAGGTGTAACAATTGGTAATACCTCGTTTTTACAGGCTGAAAACCATAATGTAGTCCCTATTACTACCAATACTGTTAATACTTTTCTCATTGTTCTTGTTTTTATTTTAATTCAATTTCTTTGTTGTTATCAACACTGCAAACTTGAACAATGATTGTTAATTGGTGAGGTGGGAATTGTTATCAAATCTTTAAAGAATGGTCAACCGTGTTAACCGATTATTACCAGACATAAGAAAACCCAGACAATAATTTGTCTGGGTTTGTGTTTTTATCATGTAAAAACTATTAATAGGGAGAGATACTAATGATTTCTATAAATTAATAGTAGGATAACGTTTAGTGGTTTATTGGAATTTTTATTAGTAATTCCTTTATGATATCTACAGTAGTTATATTATCTGCTTCTGCTTCATAATTTAATATCATTCTGTGATTCAACACATCAACGGCTATTTCTTTTATATCTTCTGGTAGCACATATTCTCTATTATGAAAATAGGCAATTGCCTTTGCTGCCAAGTTTAAATTAATACTTGCCCGTGGAGAAACACCAAATTGAATGTATTCTGCTGCTTTATCAAGCCCATAGGCTTTAGGGTCACGTGTAGCAAAAACTAATTCAATAATATACTTTTCAAGCGATTCCGAAATACTTACTTTGTTTACCTCTTCACGAATAGCAAAAACATCTTCTTTCGTAAGTACTGTCCCTACCTTATTGTCGAACGACATATTCGACATTCTACGCATAATCTCGAGTTCGTCTTCTTTTGTGGGATAGTCGACATGCACTTTCATCATAAAACGATCGACTTGCGCTTCTGGTAAAGGGTACGTTCCTTCTTGGTCTACAGGATTCTGTGTGGCCAATACTAAAAACGGTCGATCCAAAGGGTAGGTTGTTTCGCCAATGGTAACTTGTTTTTCCTGCATAGATTCTAACAATGCCGATTGCACTTTTGCAGGAGACCGGTTGATTTCATCTGCTAAAATTAGATTAGAGAAAATAGGCCCTTTTTTTACCTCAAAATTTGATTTTTGCTGATTATAGATCATTGTCCCAACCAAATCGGCAGGTAAAAGATCGGGGGTAAACTGAATTCTTTGAAAATCAAGATGAAGCACATTCGCTAGAGTACTCACCGTTAATGTTTTGGCTAACCCGGGTACACCTTCTAACAGTATGTGCCCATTGGTAAACAAACCAACCATTAATCGGTTAATCATATACTCTTGTCCTACGACTACTTTCCCTACTTCATCAAATACTTTCTTAATTTTTTCTTGATGTTCTTTTTTAAGGTCTTGAGATATTGAAACTTCTTCCATCACTTTAATTACGTTACGATCAAATTTTCTATTTCAAAAATTAATGCAATTATATGTAATTCAACCGAAAAATATGATAAAGGGTTGCATTTTTAATACAGTTGGTAACCAAGTTTTGTTTATTATTAACCTAAGTACACTTCTATAGACATTTACTAAACCTAATTATTATTACTTGATTTTCTGCCGAAGGCTGAATACTATAAAACATTGAAGTCTATATGATAGGTGAATAGGTCGACACACCTATTTGCTGACATAGACAGGGCTTGCTCTCTCGATTACTCACATTACTACTTCCTATGACACTTTTGAATATTTTATACATAACTTTATTACTTGACTATTTGAGAATGAGTATGAAACCATTTTATGTATTATTTATTTTAATTGCCTTTTGGTCAACGGCTGTTTCCTCACAAAATGTAAAAAAAGAAAACAAAGCCTATCGGAAAAAACTAAACAAGGCATTTAAAGACCCAACTGAGTCTCCGCTAACAAAAGAAGATTTTAAATTATTTAAAAAGTTAGTGTTTTTTCCATTTGACGAAGCCTATAAAGTGCCTGCTACTTTAGTTGTTAACACGTTGCCTCAATTTTTTAAAATGCCTACTACTACGAGTCGAATGCCTATTTATAGCACCTATGGAAGGCTTGTTTTTACTATAAGTGGGGTAGAATATTCACTTCAGGTGTATCAAAATCAAGATTTAAAAAACAAGAGTGGGTATGAAGATTATTTATTCGTGCCTTTTACTGATATCACCAATGGTGAAGACACATATGAAGGAGGAAGGTATTTAGACTTTAGAATTCCGAAAACAGAAGAGGTTATCATCGACTTTAACAAAGCCTATAACCCCTATTGTGCGTATAGCGATCGGTATTCTTGTCCAAAAGTTCCAATTATCAACAATTTACCTATTCGTATTACTGCTGGAGTGAAGAAATGGAGGTAAAAAAGTTAAGTTATTACATGGTTTTAGTCCCATACGTGAGTAGATAAGAGACTAAAACCATGTGCTTATACTCTTCTAAAAAGGATATTTATTTTCTTTGATCATATGATCAGCCACTCGTCTTCTTGCGTCTTTAATATTAAACGGTTCTACTTTAGTGAATCGTTTTAAGCCCATTAGCATCATTCGTTGGGTGTCCCCTTCGCTAATGGCATAGATTGCTTCTTTGGCTGCTGACACACATTTTTCAGTAGCTTCGTTCAAGTAGATTTTCATCATATCAATTTCTACAGCACATGCTTCTTCTCCCTTTGAAGCCACCATTTTTTCTACTCGCAGTACTGCTGATTCTGCGGCATATCCTTCAATCAACATATCTGCAAGATTCATTAATACCTCTTGTTCACCAGACAGCTTTTCCATGTACTTTTGCACGGCAGCTCCAGAAACCATTAATCCTGCTTTTTTCAGGTTTATAAGTGCTTTTTTCTCTTTTGCAAACAAACGATCGTCCTCAGAAGCACCAAAATCAGGAATAGACATCAATTCTTTTTGAACTTCCATTGCTGGGCCCATTAAATCAATCTCTCCTTTCATCGCTCGTTTTAGGAGCATATCGATGCAAAGCATTCTATTAATTTCATTTGTCCCTTCGAATATTCTATTGATACGCGCATCACGGTACGCCCTGTCCATAGGTCCTTCGGCAGAAAAACCCATTCCTCCATAAATTTGCACGCCCTCATCGGCACAATAATCTAATACTTCGGAACCATGTACTTTTAATATGGCGCATTCAATGGAGAATTCATATAAAGATTTTAACCGTGCTTCGCCAGGAGCAACCCCTTCTTGGACAAAAGCATGGTAGGCATCATCAATATTTTGAGAAGCTCTGTAGTGTGCAGATTCTGACACAAATGTTCTTATTGCCATATTGGCAAGCTTGTGTTTAATAGCGCCAAAAGAAGAGATAAGGGTGTTAAATTGCTTTCTTTCGTTAGCATATTCAGTAGCTTTTTTACAAATCATTTTTGATGCTCCTACTGCCGCTACTCCTAATTTTATTCGTCCTATATTTAAAATGTTAACCGCTATTTTAAACCCATTCCCTCTATCTGAAAGCATGTTTTCTACAGGCACTTTACAATCATTGAAAAAGATCTGCCGAGTAGAAGAACCTTTAATCCCCATTTTTTTCTCTTCCTCATTCATTGTAATCCCACCAAAACCTTTTTCAATAATAAATGCGGTTAAATTTTTATCATCTTCTATTTTGGCAAAAACAATAAAGATATCGGCAAAGCCTCCATTTGTAATCCACATTTTTTGACCAGTAATTAAGTATTCTTTCCCATCAGCTGAAAGTACCGCTTTCGTTTTACCAGAGTTAGCATCAGAACCTGAGTCGGGTTCAGTTAAACAATAAGCAGATTTGTACTCTCCAGAGGCAAGTTTAGGGATGTACTTTTGTTTTTGTTCTTCGTTACCATAATACAAAATGGGCAACGTACCAATTCCTGTATGTGCACTCAATGCTACGGCAAAAGAATGCCCTCCACCGATCACCTCCGACACCAACATCGTGGTGTTAAAATCCATTCCAAAACCGCCTAAAGCCTCAGGTACAGAAGTTCCTAATAGACCTAATTCTCCTGCCTTATCCATTAAGCCCGGCATAATGTCTGGGTTTTTCATTGAATCAATTTCATCTAGGTGAGGATAAACCTCTGTTTCTAGAAAATCATGACAGGTTTGGGCAATCATTCGTTGCTCTTCTGTAAAATCTTCGGGTATAAAAATTTCGTGTGCTTCTGTTTCTCTTATTAGAAATTCACCTCCTTTTATTGCTTTTTTGTCAGTCATGTTGTTTAATTTTAAGTGTAAGCATCATACACGGACACTATCTGGTAATAGTTGTCCAACGTCCTGTAAAACGCTTACTTATGTTATAATATATTTGCCTTATCTATTGTAGCACTTTTTAAGATAGTAATTCATAAATTCCTGCAACTCCTTGCCCTCCTCCTACACATGCGGTTACCATGCCGTATTTTTGTTCTCTTCTTCTCATTTCATTGAACAACTGTACAGATAATTTTGCACCCGTACAGCCTAAGGGGTGACCAAGAGCAATTGCTCCACCGTTTACATTTACTTTTTCTTCGTCTATTTCTAAAGTTCGAAGTACGGCCAAGGATTGTGCCGCAAAAGCTTCGTTTAACTCTATCTGGTCGATGTCATTTAGTTTTAATCCTGCCAAATCTAATGCTTTAGGAATAGCAGCAACTGGCCCTATACCCATAATTTTAGGATCAACTCCTGCCACCGCATAACTTATCATTCTTGCGATTGGCTCAAGGTTTAATTCTTTCACCATTCGTTCCGACATCACCATCACAAATGCCGCACCATCTGAAGTTTGTGAAGAGTTCCCTGCCGTTACAGACCCTCCTAAAGCAAATGCTGGTCTTAATTTCCCTAGTCCTTCAACCGTAGTACTAGCTCTTACGCCCTCATCTGTGTCTACAACGTATTCCTTTCGTTGTATTTTCATGTTTTCATCTAACGAGGTTTCTTCCACTTTTATAGGAACTATGTCGTCTTTGAATCGACCTTCTTTTATTGCCGATAAGGCTTTCATGTGCGATTTGTAAGCAAAGGCATCTTGATCCTCTCTAGAAATTTTATATTGATGAGAAACTTCCTCTGCGGTAAGTCCCATACTGGTATAATAGTCTGGTGTTTCGGAGGCTATTTTATAATTTAAAGCCACCTTATAGCCCATCATGGGCAGCATCGACATCGACTCTGTTCCTCCCGCAATAATGCAATCTGCCATGCCTGAGTGTATCCTTGCAGAAGCAATACTTATAGCTTCTAGTCCAGAACCACAATATCTATTGATCACCATACCTGGGACATCCTTCCCTATGGCTAACAAGGAAATCATTCGTCCCATTTGCATCCCTTGTTCGGCTTCTTGAATGGCATTACCAACAATTACATCATCTACTCTTGTAGGGTCAAACCCGTCAATAGTGCCTACCAAGTGTTTTATGACATCTGATGCAAGGTCATCTGGTCGCGTAAATCGAAACCCTCCTTTTTTTGCTTTACCGACTGCTGTTCTATATCCTGCTACTATATATGCATTCATAATATTTAGTTTTATTACACTTAGCCACTTACTATTCTTCGCTTAGTGCATCGTTTATTTTTTATTTCAATAATGCTCCTATTACGAGCGATTAATTTCTTAATGGCTTACCCTTTGTAAGTATACTCTGTATCCTTTCTAGGGTTTTCTTCTCAGCACAAAGAGATAAAAATGCTTCTCTTTCTAAGTCTAGAAGATATTGCTCCGTCACTTCTTGTGGGTAGGATAAGTCACCACCACACATTACATGAGCAATTTTACCCGCAATTTTCAAATCATGATCAGAAATATAATTTCCCATTCTCATTCCATTTACTCCAGCAAGGAACATTGCTTTTCCTGCTTTCCCTTGAACTTTAATAGCACTAGATTCTGCTTTTTGTACATATCCTGCATCGGCTAATTCAATTACAGCAGCCTTCGCATCAGCTATTTGACGAGAAAAACTAACAGATATTCTGTCTTGAGGTCTAAGAATATGCATGTCTCTCGCTTCTTCCGCTGAAGTAGCGACCTTTGCGGTTGCAATATTCATGAACGCATTTTGTAAATCATTGAATTCGATATCTCCTGTTTGGTACATATCTGACACCCGTTTTGTGAATTCTTTTGTTCCTCCTCCTCCAGGAATCAGACCTACACCCACTTCAACTAGGCCTATATACGTTTCTGCTGCCGCTTGAACTAAGTCGGCATGCATGGTCATTTCACAACCTCCTCCCAAGGTTAACCCATGAGGGGCTACTACTACAGGCGTAGAGGAGTACCGAACGCGCATCATTGCGTTTTGAAAATGGCGAATCATAAATTCAACTTCGTCATATTCCTGCTCAATGGCATACATAAAAAGAATACCGAGATTTGCTCCAGCAGAAAATTGAGCACCTTGATTACCTACCACTAGTCCACGATACTCATTTTCTGCCATGTCAATGGCTTTGTTTAACCCATCAAGAACTTCTCCTCCGAGTGAGTTCATTTTTGTATGAAATTCTACATTCAATACGCCATCACCCAAATCGAAAATAGTAGATCCTGAATTAGACCACACTACTTTATTTTTTCTAATGTTATCTAAAATGATGAATTCATCTAGGCCCGGGATGTTTTTGTAACTTTTCGAGTCAATATCATAATACATACGTGTCCCATTGTCCACCTTATAGAAAGACTCCGCTCCACTCTCGATCATATCATACACCCATTGATTCGGTTTATAGCCCTCTTCTTCCATTTTGGCTACTGTTTTTTTCATGTTCACCAAATCCCATGTTGCGAAGGGTCCCACTTCCCAACCAAATCCAGCACATATAGCGTCATCAATTTTATACAATTCATCTGCTATCTCAGGAATACGATTCGATACATATTGGAATATCCCGTAGAATGAATCTCTATAAAACGCTCCTGCTTTATCTTTTCCACTTAGCAGCATCTTAAAGCGTTCTTTTACATTCTCGATTGGCTTTGTTGCCTCTAATGTTCCAAATTTTACCTTTTGCTTTGGTTTATATTCTAATGATTGTAAATCAAGGGTCAAAATCTGAGTTTTCCCTTTTTCGTCTTTCGTTTTCTTATAAAACCCTTGCTTGGTTTTATCCCCTAGCCAGTTTTTTTCCATCAGGGTATTTACTATTTCAGGAAGGTTAAACATTTCCCTTCCTTCATCATCTTGCAAGCCATCATAAAGGTTATTCGATACTTTAACCAATGTGTCCAACCCTACAACATCTGATGTTCGAAAAGTAGCAGACTTAGGACGACCAATTACTGGCCCTGTAAGTTTATCAATTTCATCAATATTCAAGTCTAATTTCAACATAGAATCAATCACCTTGAGCATTGAAAATATCCCGACCCGATTGGCAATAAAAGCGGGAGTATCTTTACAAAGCACCGTAGTTTTTCCCAAAAACCGGTCGCCATAATGCATAAGGAACGAAACGATTTCCGGGTCTGTTTTCGGTGTTGGAATAATTTCTAAAAGCTTTAAATACCTTGGTGGGTTAAAAAAGTGTGTGCCACAAAAATTCTTTTGAAAATCTTCACTTCTACCCTCCAGCATAAGGTGAATCGGGATTCCAGAGGTATTTGATGTGATTAATGAGCCTAGTTTTCGATATTTTTCTACTTGCTCAAAAACAATTTTCTTAATCTTTAAATTTTCTACAACAACTTCAATAATCCAATCAAAGTCCTTGATTTTTGGCATGTCATCTTCAAAGTTTCCTAAGGAAATGCGCTTGGCAAACTTCTTATTATATAAAGCAGCAGGGTTTGATTTTAAAGTCGATGCAAAAGCTTCGTTAACGATACGGTTTCGGACGGCCTTATCTTCAATGGTAAGACCAGCACTACTTTCTTTTTCATTCAATTCGCGGGGGACAATATCTAGTAGCAAAACTTCTACCCCAATATTGGCAAAGTGACAGGCAATTCGAGAACCCATAATTCCTGAGCCGAGTATAGCAACCTTTCTAATATTTTTTTTCATTATCGTTGTTTTAAATAATTTAGTCTTCTGACTCGTAAACTTTTCCTTGATCTATTATTTCATTTATTTCATTTACCACCTCAAAAAAAACAGCTAATTTCTTTTTATCTATTCGTTCTCTAGCAATGGTGTTGAATTTTAATACCGTCAACCTTGCTATTTCTTTTTTTTCAACACCCACAGAGGTGAGAAATATTCTTACCGAACGCTTATCTTCTAAATCAGCTTGTTTATAGATTAACCCTTTCTCCTCCATACTTTTTAGCATTCTAGTAAGACTACGTGACTCTAGTCCCATCATAGGAGCTATTTTTGTAGCTGGGGTACCATGATCCGAATGTATATTTAATAATACAAATCCAATTGAGGTGGTGATGTCATGCTTAACCGCTTGTTGATTATACATGCGGGAAATAGCATGCCAAGAGGCTTTCATGTGATGATCTATTGTTTCTTCTCGTTTCATAGTATTTATTAACCATAACAAATATAATGAAATATGTTATGCATGCATAACATTTTAAATTTTTATTAAATTTTTTTTATATCATCCTTTCTAAGTACTTTTGTCTGGCAAATAATACCCCTATTTATTTGCACTATGTCTCTAGATAATTCAAAATTTTTATATGAAGCACTCACCTATGATGATGTGCTATTATTACCCGCTTATTCGGAGGTTCTTCCTCGAGAAACGAATACTAAAACGAACCTTACTAAAAACATTCGTTTGAATATTCCTCTGGTTTCTGCCGCCATGGATACGGTAACCGAATCAGATTTAGCAATAGCGATTGCATTGGAAGGAGGTCTCGGTTTTATTCATAAAAACATGAGTATTGCCGCTCAAGCAGTGGAAGTGCGAAAGGTGAAACGTTCGCAAAGTGGAATGATATTAGACCCTGTAACGCTAATTGAGGGTTCGACCGTGGCAGAAGCAAATGCCAATATGAGAGAACATAAAATAGGTGGAATACCTGTAATTGATGAAAATGGAAAACTTGTAGGTATCGTCACCAATCGAGATCTTCGCTTCGAAAAGCAATTTAAAAAATCGATTGCCAATGTCATGACCTCAAAAAACTTAATCACAGCACATGAAAAATGTAGTTTAGAAGAAGCTGAGGAAATACTTCAAGAGCATAAAATAGAAAAATTACCTATCGTTGATAGTGAATACAAACTAATTGGGCTTATTACCTATAAAGATATATTAAAGAACAAGGACAGACCAAATGCCTGTAAGGATGAATACGGACGACTACGTGTCGGTGCTGCTGTTGGCGTTACACCTGATATTGTTGAACGAATTGAAGCATTAGTTAAAGCCGGGGTTGATGTAGTAAGTATTGATACTGCTCACGGGCATAGTAAGGGAGTAATTGATACTTGTAAGCGGATAAAAACAACGTTTCCTGACTTAGATGTAATTGTAGGCAATGTGGCTACTGGAGAAGGAGCGAAAGCACTTGCTGACGCTGGTGCAGATGCAGTAAAAGTAGGCGTGGGGCCAGGAAGTATTTGTACTACTCGAATCATTGCAGGTGTAGGCGCTCCGCAGCTTTCCGCAGTTTATGAAGCCTCAAAAGCATTGGAAGGAACAGGAGTACCTGTAATTGCTGATGGAGGGGTTCGATTTTCAGGAGATGTAGTAAAGGCAATCGCTGGAGGAGCAAGTAGTGTGATGATTGGCTCTTTACTTGCTGGAACAGAAGAGGCTCCTGGTGAAGTCATCTTATTTGAAGGGCGAAAGTTTAAATCATACAGAGGAATGGGCTCATTAGAAGCAATGGAAGATGGATCAAAAGACCGATATTTTCAAGATGCGGAAGATGATATTAAAAAATTAGTGCCAGAAGGAATAGTGGGTAGAGTACCCTATAAAGGACTGGTTTCTGAAGTGTTGTATCAGCTAACAGGCGGACTTCAAGCAGGAATGGGGTATTGTGGCGCCCCAGATATTCCACAAATGCAAAAAGCTAAATTTGTTAAGATTACTTCTGCTGGCTTTAACGAAAGCCACCCTCATGATGTTCATATTACAAGAGAAGCACCAAACTATTCTAGTAAATAATATTTGTCCAGGGTTACCATTTAAGAAATACCAGTCCTTTTGGCTGGTATTTTTTTATATATTAGCCCCAACGTTTTAAGGAATTGTTTCCCAACATGTTCACACGAAAAGCCATATCACAATTAAGCCTTGTAGTAGCCGTGCTATTATGGATATCATTTATGGTATCCGATATGTTTGTGGTGTTCGGAAATACAAGTAATATCGATTCTGGTTTTAGCCATAACCTTCCAAATATTATATTCAGCTTATTTATTATCGCCATTTACCTGTTTTATAAATTTAAAATTGGTAGGGCAGAAACTGTAAATTTTACCGATTTGCTCTGGAGAATTTTTGTAACAGGGCTTATAAGCACCATCATCTCTTTTTCTTTAAAATTATTTCTACTTGCCTTAAAGGCGACTCGTCTCGCTCAAGATGTCTTGCTATTAGATTTTGTTTATCTCATTAACCTCGCACTAATAACGGTGTTTTTAGTGTCTACATTTATTGTGTGGAAAAGGTTAATTCTATATCAGAAAACTAAGTTTTTGGTTAGAATATGGAATGTATTTGAATACGCCTTACTTTTTAGCCTAGCGTATAGTGCACTTCCTTTTGAAATCTTCCCAAACCTTACCCTCTATTATGTTGTCGTTATGATAATGATGGGGCTTTTCCTTTCAGCGAATATGCGTTGGGTAGCCTATCTTAATTTTAAACAGAAATGGAAAAGCATTTTATTGATTTTCCTCACGTTATTATATTTAGGGTATTTCAGTTCTAATTTATACGGCATTATTAGTGTTGAAAATCAATTTAATACAGACTTGTGGGATAATGTGTTTTTATTATCTCTTATCGCTTTTATTTTCATTTATGCACTATTTTCTCTATTAGTAATATTATTTAACCTTCCTACATCATCGGTGTTTGAGAAAAAATTAGAGGAAGTATTAAATTTTCAAAAACTAAGTCAATCTATCCAAACGGATCAAAGTGAAGAGCAGGTGTATAACCTACTGCTCGAGAGTGCCGTTAGTGCTGTACTTGCTGATGGTGCTTGGATAGAGGTAGAGAATCAAAACGAATTGAATGGGTTGTATACAGATAACATTTCAAAACTTGAAATAGAACAAATAAAGAAACAGATAAACCATAATACAGAAAAAAACAAAAAACAAATTAATAAGCTAAAAGGAGTGGGGTATCGGTCTATCATCTATTTCCCGATAAATGTACAAAATCAACAAATTGGTATGTTAGCTCTCCTTAAAGATGTAGCAGATGGTTTTGATAAAGACTCTTCTAATATTATTAAAACGTTTGTGACACAGGCCGAAGTTTCGGTAGAAAACTCTCGATTAATTAGTCAGGCATTAGGAAATGAACGCTAAAAGAAGAATTAAAAATTGCAAAAGAAGTACAAACGAGTTTATTGCCTGTCATTTTAAATAATAATGATCAATTTGACATTAAAGCCTTTTCTGTTTCTGCCGATGAGGTGGGAGGTGATTATTACGACACACATCAGGTAAACGATCATCTTTTTTCAGTAATAATTGGCGATGTTTCAGGAAAAGGAACTTCAGCAGCCTTTCATATGTCTCAAATGAAAGGCGTTTTCCAGAGTTTGGCGCAATTAGGTTTGTCAAGTAAAGCATTTTTAATTAATGCGAATAATGCCATTAGCAACTGTTTAGAGAAAGCATCGTTTATTACAGTATCGTATTTTCTAATAAATACAGAAAAAAAAGAAATAGAATTCGCAAGGGCAGGACATTGTCCTACTATATATTATAGTAAGAAGGAGGATGAAACACGATTTTTCACCAATAAAGGTTTGGGGTTAGGGATACTCCGAAATGGTGATTTTCATAAATATATACAAGTAAACAAACTAGCATATCTACCTGGAGATATTATTTTATTATATACAGATGGAATCTCTGAAGCTCGAAATAATGATGGCGAGGAGTATGGCTACGACCGAATAAAAGAAGTATTGGACGCAAATACAAATGCGTCAACAACCATAATTCAAGAGCGATTAATAGAAGACTTATATGCTTTTACAGGAAGCTCTTTTATAAACGATGATTATACAACACTTGTAATAAAATTTAATAATTGATAAAAACTTACTCACGGCTAATACGTTAAAAATGATACATATTGAAAGTTCTTTTGAGGAAGATATTAAAAAGATAACTGTAGGTGGTGATGTAGATGCCAGTTCATCTATTCAACTAGATACAGAAATTAAAAACGCCATCGAAGGTGACGATAAAAAAATCCTAGTAGACTGTTCTCAGCTTAAATATATCTCTTCGGCAGGGCTGGGTGTTTTTATGTCGTACATACAAGATATAGAAAACAACAATATCAGATTAGTAATTTTTGGACTAAACGAAAAGGTTTTAAATGTATTTGAAATCTTAGGACTAGATCAATTGTTAACGTTAGAAAGTAGTTTGGAGGCTGCAAAATCATATTTAAATGAAGTATAAGTTTACAGCATCGTGTAGTAAAGACCAACTAAAAGGGATTCGTTCTTTTGTAAATGATACCTTGATGAAACATGGCCTTTCTGATATCGACATTAGCACGTTGGTATTAGCTATTGATGAAGTATGTGCTAACCTTATGATTCATGCACACCAATGTAACCCTGACCATCACCTAGATGTAGAAATCAACATCCAACCCAATAAAGGCATTACCTTTAATATTATAGACCAAGGGATTGGTTTTGATATTAACACTTACAATGAACCTTCTGTAAATGACCTCATCGAAAGAAAACGAAAAGGAGGGATTGGACTTATTTTAGTAAAGAAAATAATGGATGATATTCAGTTTGTAAAAATTAATAATAAGAATACTTGTAAGCTTTTCAAAAAGCTGAGTGTAAACTAATTCCTAGCATTTATTCATCTCATTTTAAATTTTGCTAAACTTGCAGTTAAATTTATATGAATGAAGAATAAAAAATGAGAATACTTATTTCTTTTCTAGTTGCTTTTGCATTTTGCAGCATCACTTTTGGACAAAAAACTGTCAAAAATAAGCCCGAAATACTTTTTACCATTAATGATGTAGAAAAAGTAAATAAAGAGGAGTTTGTTTATATGTATAAAAAAAACAACTTTAATAATAATAAAGGGTATACAAAAGAGGATATTGGTGATTACCTTAATTTATATCAAATTTTTAAATTGAAGATTGTAGAAGCGAAACAACTCGGGTATGATACTACAAAAGCATTTAAAAGTGAGTTTAATAAGTATAAAAACCAGCTTACTGACAATTATTTACGGACGAATAAAATCACCGATAGCTTAATAAATGAGGCCTACCTTCGGTATAAAGAAAAAATTAAAGCCTCCCATATTCTTATAAAACTAGATAAAAATGCCTCCCCCCAAGACACGTTAAAGGCGTATATGCGAATTATTGAAATAAGAGAAAAGGCAATCTTAGAAAACAATTTTGGTGAGTTAGCACAACAATTTTCAGATGATCCTTCTGCCAAAACAAATAAAGGAGACCTAAGTTATTTTTCTTCAATGAATATGGTATATCCATTTGAAACGGCAGCTTATAATACCCCCGTAGGAAAAATTTCTACTCCTGTACGAACTCAATTCGGGTATCATATCATAAAAGTCGTTGACAGAAGTCCAAATTATAAGGTTGAGGTAGCTCACATTATGGTGCGAGTTAAAAACGGAGAGGATAAAAATGCCAAAGACAAAATTTTTGATATACATGACCAATTAAATAATGGCGTTGAATGGGAGGTGGCGTGTAGACAGTTCTCCGAAGACATAAACACAAAAAACAATAAAGGAAAACTTAAACCTTTTGGGGTGGGTCAAATGCCGCCTAGTTTTCAAGAAATAGCCTTCTCATTAAAAAATCCTAACGAATATTCTGACCCTTTTACTACCCCTTATGGATGGCATATCGTGAAGTACATTGGAAAACATGAAATAGAATCATTTGATAAAATTAAACCCCAAATAGAGAATCGAATTAAAAAAGATGAGCGTGTAGCGATTAGCAAAAAACTATTACTGTTACGACTTAAAAAAGAAAACAATTTTTTAAAGAAAGAAGTTAATAACTTAGAATCCCTATTTAATGAGACATTACTAAAGGGTAATTGGAGCAACACTAATGATGAAGATTTTATATTATTTACAATCAATTCTGAAGAATATAAATTTTCAAACTTCTCGCAATATGTAAAAGATAACCAAAAAGAAATAAAAGGGAATTCATTAGAAGAAT
>JAOULS010000044.1 GCA_029881895.1 Cyclobacteriaceae bacterium
TAGATGAGATAGACTTTAGTATCGGTAACATGTAAATGGGTAATCACCCTTGCACCACCACTTTTACCTTTACCTTTCGATTTTATAGAGAGTCGTATTTTATAGCAGTTATGCTTAATGAAAGTACCCTGAGTAGGGTCAGCTTCCAAAGCAGTAATCAACGCTTCAAGTTCCTGTTTGAAAGAAGGGGATTTTTTATGTAAGGCTTTAGCATTCCGTTTGAATTTAGAAGTAAGTTCAATCTTCAAGTTCATTGAGAAAATCTCTAGCAGATTGTAATTTGATTTCCCCTTCCTTGGCCAATTTCTCCCACTGGTGCGGAAGTTATTTCCGTGCCAAATTACCCGCTATTGGACATTTATAAAGTCGTATACTCATAGGGTTTTCATTCTAAAAAAGAAAAAATATAGCATTAAATAAGAAGGTAGAGAAAGATGTTATACTGAGGCTACAACTAAAATAAAGTCAGGATTGCCCTCACAAATACGTTTTATGAAAATTAAAGTTAAATCCGTGCTCATCGTACTTTAAACACCGATTTTTATCAAAGTTTTTTCGTTTTTATCCTATTTGATTTTATTATTTCACAAATAATGCTTACCTAGCCGAAATAACTTCTAAGCACACAAAATATTGAATAATCGTTCATCTACTCGTATTTTCTTTTTTCGCTATCTACTTCTCTTCTTTTCGGTGTTTAATATATTAACCATTCAGGCTCAAAGAATTAAAGATGATACGATTAACATTAGAAATTTCAGGTCAAGTGATTATAATGCATCTGTTTATAATTACGATATCGAAGAAGATGAAAACGGAATAATTTATGTTGCAAATGCAAATGGTGTTTTATCGTATGATGGAAGCACATGGGAATTAACCCCTATACGTGGCTTAGTTGGGGCTCGAAGTCTCAAAATAACAGGAGACGGGAAGGTATATGTTGGAGGAGTTAATGAATTTGGATACCTAGAAAGAGACTCTATTGGCACTTTACAATATTACTCATTAAAAGAACAACTCCATGATAGCGTTAAAACAGGTCAAGTATGGCAAATAATCAAATTCAAAGAAAATTTATTGTTTCAATCGTACAGAGGGTTGTTTTCTTACGATGGGAATAAGGTAAAACACATTGACATTACTAAATCTTGGTTATTACAAATAAATAATAAAGTCCTCGCTTCTGTTTTTGATAATGGAATTGCCCACATAAAAGGAGATTCTTTAGTGTATGTGGATCGATCTTTTCAAGACCCTGATGACGCACCTTTTAGGACATTGCCTTATAAGGGGACTCAACATCTATTACTTACCGAAGAGCATGGGCTATACACGATAGACACAAATAGTTATATGATTAAAAAATGGACGTGTAACGCTAATGAAGTCTTCAAAGAACATGGCCTTTACGATGGTTTAGTTTGGAATGACTCCTCCTATCTTTTTGCGACTACACGAAAAGGAATCTACTGGATGAATCATGATGGGAAGATTGTAGGAAAAATAACAAAATCAGAAGGGCTGATGACCAACCAAATGAGAGAATTTCTAAGAGATTCAAAAGGTAATCTTTGGCTATCTGGAAATGGATTAGTACATGTTGTTTTCCCTCAGCAACAAAACACTTCTAACTTCAAAACGCTAATAAGACAAATTGAAATAAACGATAGCATTGTTTTTATTGAAAGTAATAAAATTGAAAAATCTCTATATGAATCTGGATCGATTAACGCTCTTGTTTTTAAATATTCCAGTCCAGGATTCGATAAGGATGACCTTCAATATTCTTCTTTTTTAGAAGGGCTAGATAACAAATGGTCAGATTGGTCGGGGGAAGCAAAAAAAGAGTATAGAGATTTATCAAGTGGGACGTATACGTTTTATGTAAAAGCTAGGCTTCAAAATGGTGAGGAATCATTGACTGATAAATTAACTATTCATATACCATCACTATGGTACCGCACTAAGGGGGCATATGTTGTTGGTGTGTTTCTGTTTTTATTGATTATTTGGATGGGCACAAATTATAGAAATGCTAAATTAAAATTAAAAAATGTACATCTAGAAAAGCTTATATCTGAAAGAACAAGTGATTTAATCATACAAAAAGAAGAACTTATTGTTGCTAATAATGAACTGGATAATTTTGTTTATCGCTCTTCTCACGATTTAATCGCTCCACTAAAATCACTAAAGGGGCTCATAAATATCACACGAAATGAATCTTCTGAAGATTTAAAGGAGGAGTATTTCGATATGATGGAAAACAGTATTGTTAAGCTCGAAGATTTTATAAAAAGTATTCTTGAATATTCCTCAAACTCTAAAATGGAGATTAAAAAAGAGGCGATAAATCTAAATGAAATTGTCGACACTATTCTTGACGATTTGAAGTATTTTGATAACGCTGAAAACGTAACTTTTTATAAGGAAATAGATACTATTATTGAATTTAAATCAGACCCAAAAAGGTTAAAAATTATATTAAGTAATCTTATTGCCAATGCCATAAAGTACCATAATTATAGACAGCCCTCTCCTTATATTAAAGTAATATTAAAAAATGTTGATGATCGAACAGTTATTGAAGTAGAAGACAATGGTCAAGGGATTACCCAACAACATATAAGTACAATATTTAACATGTTTGTTCGCGCTTCTGATACATCTGAAGGATCTGGACTAGGCTTATATATCGTAAAGGATACTGTTGGTAAACTAGGGGGAACTATCGAGGTTAATTCGGAGTATGGGGTAGGTAGTGTTTTTTCTGTTATTTTTTAAATTTGTCGCTCTACTCTGAACTTCTTCTTTATTACATAGCCCTTGCGGTAAATTTCAACTTTTATTAATTTATTGTGCTTTGAGTTGATATAACCGATTACTTCTTCTAGCGTAGCATTTTTAACCGACATATTGTTTACCGAAATAATTTTATCCCCTTTAAGAAGGCCTGCTATTTGTGCTGAAGAACCTTTGCGTACCTCTTCAATTACATAATCATTTAACTTCAAGCCTTTTGCTTTGATTATCACCCCACTAATGTTGTACTCAAATTTTTTATTGTATTTTGAATTCTTTTTTAAATAAAGTGCGCCCTCTGAGTAATTAAAAATTATTTTGAACCTGCTAATTATTTCTCCTCCAATAGTACCATTTCTATATACATATCCTCTTTTTATGCTGTCCAAATAATTATTAGAATTTGGAAAGGTTGTAACGATGTCTTTAAAAAAATAACTACCAAAAATCAAAGCCTTTTCCCTACCTATTTTTCCTGTCAAATCACCTGCTAAACCTCGACCAATATTACTATCAATATAAGGTGAGGGAATATAAATTTCATCGTGCGATCCCTCTTCTAATAATAAACCATGGCTAGCTCCTGAGTCAACCATTAATTTTATTTCAATGACTTTCCCATTACTTTGTTCAAGGTTTGCAATAATATAGGGTTTTGTATCTTCTATGGATATCGGTATTTTCCTGTATTTTTTTTTAGGCTTATAATACTCAGGTTTTATAAGTGTTAAAATTTTGCTCTCAAAGTTAATTTCTACTATAAAACGACTAAAAACCTCATAGCCAAGTATACCATTCACGTCTGTTCCTAGGTAATTACTTAATTCGATGTAATCATTCTCTAGTACCAAAACGGCATGCCCTTCCCCTTTTATACCTGGAATTTCTAGTGTAACCCCATTCGTAATATATGCATTGACAAGTTTCCCCCCTCCAACTCCCGATATCACAATGTGTTTATCGTATTCTAAATTTAGAATATCACTATAGGTTTTTTCGGTAAGAATGGTTGTACGAACGCCTGTGTCGAGTACAAATTTCAATGGCAAAGTATTGTTTAATATTACAGGTATTATTACTAAGTTGTGATGCAGTTGAAATGGAACTTTCACTTTTTTTACACCATCAGGTATATTAAACCCTAACCTCTGTCCAACACAAAATGAGCTAAAAATAAATATATATATTGAGCAAAATGCAACTACTTTTTTAGTCATAATAGTAATCTGGTACTTAAAATCATGCCTTATATTTAGATTAAAAACAAAATTCTAATTTTTATAGTGATGTTTGTTTTGGAATATACGATATTTATCTAGTGACTGTTTGTTTTTTTGTGCTTAAAAACAGAAATCTGGTAAAAAAAAATCACAAATGTGCGACATGATATCAGGCTTGTCACTTTAAATTTTGTAGTATCAAACTTAATAATCCATCTAATTTTATACACTAATGAGGAAATCACTAATTACACTGTTCGCATTGTTTTCTTTTAGCATTGCCCATACTCAAAAAATGAGTAGCAACAATAAAGCCATTATAGCTTCAATAGAAAAGCATGAAGCTGAATTAATTAAAATAAGCGATGAAATATGGGGCTTAGCTGAAGAAGCATTTGAAGAAACTAAGTCATCTGAATTATTAGCCAATTATGCTGAAAAAAACGGCTTTAAAATAGAACGAGGAGTTGCGGGGATACCTACTGCTTTTGTTGCCACATACGGTACTGGTAAACCTGTAATAAGTGTATTAGGCGAATTTGATGCATTACCTGGTATTTCTCAAAAGGCAGAACCCACAAAAAATCCACTTAACGAAGGTGAAGCAGGTCATGGGTGTGGCCATAACCTATTTGGTACAGGTAGTTTAGGAGCCGCAATTGCCATAAAAGAACTCATTGAGAAAGGCGAAATAAAAGGAACGGTAAAGTTTATGGGGACACCCGCTGAAGAGAAGTTTTTTGGAAAAATATGGATGGTCAATGCAGGCCTTTGGGACGATGTAGATGTAAATATCAGCTGGCATCCTTCAGCGGAAATTAAATCTGATGTCCAAAGTTCCTTGGCTTTAGTCGATTTTAAAGTAGAATTTTATGGTCAGGCTGCCCATGCTTCGGCAGATCCATGGAACGGACGAAGTGCTTCCGATGCGCTTGAACTGTACACAACAGGAATTAACTATTATCGAGAGCATGTAAAACCTACTGTGCGTATTCATTACCACATCCAAGATGGAGGGCAGGTAGTAAATGTTGTCCCCGATTATTCGAAACTATGGGTTAGGGTGAGAGACACAAAACGTTCAGGCGTGCTCCCAGTATATGAGCAAGTTCAAAAAATGGCAGAAGGCGCAGCGATTATGGCGAATGTAGACTATAAAGTTTCATTAATTTCGGGAATTTACGAAGTACTGGTTAATAGAGCAGGGGGAGCGATTATGCAAAACAACTTAGAATTGTTAGGGCCAATAACCTATACTTCTGAAGAAATTGCGTTTGGAAAAAAAATTCAAGAATCTACTGGAAAGCCACAAGTGGGGATGAATAGTACAATTAGTCCATTGTTAGAAACGAAAGAACATCCTGGGGGAGGCTCAACAGATGTAGGCGATGTGAGTTGGAATGTTGCAAATATTAATTTGGGTGTTACTACAGCACCAGAAGGCACTCCTTGGCACTCTTGGGCAGTAGTAGCTTGCGGAGGCATGAGTATCGGTCATAAAGGAATGGTATATGCCTCTAAAGCGATGGCAATGACGATGGCCGACCTTATGGAGGATCCTAAATTAGTTGAAAAAGTAAAAGGTGAGTATAAAGAACGTAAAGGAGACGAAAAATATGAAGCAATAATACCTGATGGCCCTCCTCCTATTGATAGGAAGTAAAAAAAATGAGGATATTTTGGGTGTTTTTTCCGAAGTATCCTCAATTCAAAAATTGGTTATACAAATTGAAAAGTTAGGTCATACCAATCAACTAATTTTTGGAAGCGTAAACCTGAAAAAAGTATTTTTTCCTGGAGAGCTTTCTATCCATATTTCACCCCCATTTTGGTTTACTATTTTTTTCACGATAGATAAACCAATGCCACTACCCTCAATCTCATCTTTACTTTGTAATTTCTGAAACATTTCAAAAATTTTATCCTTATATTCATCAGGAATTCCTTCGCCATTATCTTCCACAAAAAAGTGATGAAGATCGTTTTTTTCTTCATGCCCTATTCTTATGATAGGCTTTGGGTTCCTGTTATATTTTATAGCATTACTAATAAGGTTTGAGAAAATTTCAAAAAGGTGAACTTCATTCATTCCTACATAAATTTGAGGCTCAATGTATGTGCTAACGTTAAATTTTGGAGGAAAATCGAAATTTTTAATAATCTCATCTACAATTTTCTTTACCTCCGTAGAAGTGTCACTATTTTTAATTTTTTGAATTTTTGAGTACTCTAAAATTCCCGATATTAGATCGTCAAGACGCTGAATTCTTCCCAATAAAAGGGTGAAACTTTTACTTGTAATGGTTTTGTTTTTTTCGTCAAGGTCTTCTTGAATAAATCGCACCATTGACGACATGCCTCTTAATGGTGCTTTTAAATCATGAGACACGATGTATGCAAAGCTTTCTAGGTCTTTAATTGCTTCTATTAACTTTTTTTCAACTTTTTTTCTTTCAATATTTTCCTGATTTGCAAGGTTATAATCTTTTTTAATATGATCATTCGCAATCTTCAGTTCATTTCTACTACTTACTAATTTTTTAGCACTATTAAATGAGGTGGAAGATAATAAAGAAACATAAACAAGAAGAAACAAAAAACTTATAAAAGAAGGCCAAAACCCGAAATTAGGAACATAATGAAAACCTATGAAATACCCTGAGATAAGTATCCCTAAAATAACAATGGGAATAATTTTAGATAATAATTTAATTCCTCCAGTACTTAAATTATTAGCAAAGCCAGCAATGATTATCGTGCTTATTGGCCACAAGCTAAACGACAAAATAGGTATCCACACTCCTCCTATGAAAGCTTCACTATAAAAATTTATTAATTCAGCTTTCTTTTGATTTTTACTATGCTTTGCAAAAAAATAGGCTAAATGAGGCCAAATGATAGAATAAGCTATAATGCACCCCCACAGTATATCGTTTCCTTCCTTGTAAAAAATAATAGTTAATATAATGCCAACAATAAAATACCCTACTATTCGAGGGGTATAGTTCATTTTGATTAATGGGTAATCATTATTACCAATATCCTGATCGTTAGGTTGGGGCATTACTTAAACAATTAAAACAATTATACAGCATAGAAATATGCTAATATTTATGCTGTGATTTTCACTACATAGCGTTAGATAATTTCACTATTAGATGAATAGTGAAATATACCATTAAAATATATCATGCAAAAGATATATTTATTAAAGTGAATTTTTTTATTCAATATACATGTTAAATTTTTTTTTTCTGAGATGGAAGACTATTTTTGGACAAAAAGAGAATATATAGAGTTACATATTAATTAAAAAATATGGCCAAAGAAGAAAAAACAAGATATTCAGATGCTGAGCTAAAAGAATTTGAAGCGCTTATATTAGATAAAATAGAAAAGGCAAAGAACGAGCTGGACATATTAAAAAAGACGCTAAATAAAAGCGGAGATTCGGGCACGGATTCCACCGCTACAGGATCTAAAGTTTTAGAAGATGGAGCCGATACCGCAGAACGAGAGGCCATAAGCCAATTAGCGTCTAGGCAGCAAAAGTTTATGATTAACCTTGAAAATGCGCTAGTGAGAATTAAGAATGGCACATACGGTATTTGTAAGGATACAGGTGAGTTAATTTCTAAAGACAGATTGAGGGCTGTTCCTCATACTACGCAATGCATTGAAGCAAAGTTGAATCAGAAAAGTTAAGTTGGATTATCTTCAAAATCATATTGAAGCGTTAATCTTTTGCTCACCCCATCCTATAAAAATTGGTGAACTTCAAAATTGCCTTTCCGAAATGTTTGAAGCTGAAATTCCAGCGACTGACATTAAAATTGCTATTGAGCAGCTGAAGGAAAAGTATTTAACTGAAGAGTATTCTTTTGCCATTAGCGCTACAAATGGAGGCTTTCAATTCCTCACTAAACCAGCATACCAAGCTAGCATTGGTATCTTACTTAAACAACAGTCGAAAAAAAGGCTTTCCACATCAGCCTTAGAAACCATGGCGATCATTGCCTATAAACAGCCTATTACTAAGGGAGAAATGGAGCAAATAAGGGGGGTAAACTGTGATTACTCCGTTCAAAAGTTATTAGAAAAAGGACTAGTTGAAATCAAAGGGAAGTCTGAATCAATCGGTCGGCCACTACTCTGGGGCACAACCGATCAATTTATGGAATACTTTGGCATTAACGAATTATCGGAATTACCTACATTAAAAGATCTCTCTACGGAAGACAACGTAATAGGTGAGGAAGAAAAACAACAACAAGAATAAGTTTACCCTGTATCAAGCCCTTTTCGGGTGATTGACTATTCCATATATGTTCCCCACTCATTAAAATCAGCCCTAAAAGACGCTAAAAAATAGAATCAAAAAATCCTTCACCATTTAAGTTTAAGGATTTTTTGTGTTTACGGGCTTAAGTAAACTGCACATAGTGCTCCCATTTTTCCAGTACTTCTGTAAAATCAGGAGGTAATTCAGAATCAAAATACATTTTTTCTCCAGATATAGGGTGAATAAACCCTAATGATTTTGCATGTAGAGCTTGCCTAGGCATAAGTCTAAAACAATTTTCTACGAACGATTTATATTTAGAAAATTGAGTGCCTTTTAACACCTTGTTTCCACCATAAGTTGCATCATTAAAGAGGGTGTGTCCTGCATATTTCATGTGAGCTCGTATTTGGTGTGTCCTTCCTGTTTCTAGGTTACACTGAATTAGTGACACATACCGAAGCCGTTTTAGTACCTTGTAATGTGTAATAGCACGTCTGCCCCGACTACCGTCCTCTATCGCTACCGTTATTCTTCTATCTTTTTCACTTCGCCCTAAATTTACATCAATCGTTCCTTGGTCTTCCTCTGGCTCGCCCCACACCAAAGCATAATATGTTCTCTCTATAGAATGGTCAAAAAATTGCTTTGCCAACGAGGTAATGCTTTTTTTTGTTTTGGCAATAACTAACAACCCTGAGGTGTCCTTATCTATTCGGTGAACAAGGCCTGGTCTTCCTTCATTTCCTTCCATTTCAGGTAAATTTTGAAAATGATAGGTAAGTGCATTTACCAATGTTCCTGTCCAATTATTATATGCGGGATGTACTACCATTCCAGCCTCCTTATTTACAATTAATAAATCATCATCTTCATAGGCGATCGTTAACGGGATGTTTTCTGGTAGTAGTTCGGTCTCTCGAGGAGGTTCGGGTAGCGATACTGTAATTACATCGTTTGGTCTCACCTTATAATTTGGCTTTACAAGCATTTCATTTACTTTTACAAACCCGTCTTTTATTCCGTCTTGTATTTTGTTTCTAGTTACGTTCGGTAACCGATCCATCAAAAACTTATCTATTCGTAATAAAGCTTGTTTTGCATCAGCTACAATTCGGTGATGTTCGAACAAATCATCATTTTCCTCTACTTCTATTTCTTCATTCATATTGCGAAGATACTATATTCAAAAAGAAAATAATGTTTTCTATTTTTGTATATGCTTAAACAACAAGGTAAAGCCATCCTTCAGGAAATTAATGAAGATTTTTTTATAGAAAAAGAGGTTAGATTATTTTTAAAAAGAGAGGATTTGCTACACGACAAGGTGTCTGGTAACAAATGGCGAAAATTGAAGTATAATTTGGAAGCTGCTAAAAAAGAGGGGCACAAGACATTATTGACCTTTGGTGGAGCATACTCCAACCATATCTATGCTACTGCTGCTGCTGCAAAAGAAATGGGTTTTTCTTCTATCGGCATTATACGTGGTGAACGAATTACACCTCTTAATCCTACATTATCGTTTGCAGAGGAAATGGGTATGAAATTTCATTTTGTGTCGAGGACGATGTACCGAGAAAAAAGTGAACCTTTCTTTATAGATAATCTACACAATGAATTTGGCAATTTTTATCTGATTCCCGAAGGAGGGACTAATAATTTAGCGATAAAAGGATGTACTGAAATTGCTGATGAAATAGATGTTCCTTTTGATTATTTATGCACATCTGTTGGTACTGGGGGTACTATTTCGGGAGTTATTGCTTCATTGCCCTCTACTAAAGTAATCGGTTTTTCAGCTTTAAAAGGAGATTTTTTAAATAACGAAGTAAAAACCTTTTTGAAAAATTATGGTTGTAATCATTCAGAAAATTGGAACATTAACACACAATATCACTTTGGCGGTTATGCCAAGGTACAGCCCTCTCTAATCGATTTTATTAATGCATTTAAGTTACAGCAAGGGATTCAACTTGACCCCATTTACACAGGAAAAATGATGTATGGAATTTATGACCTTATTAAACAAGGGTACTTTAAGAAAGGAACAACCATCGTTGCATTACACACCGGAGGTCTTCAAGGTATAGAGGGAATAAAAGAACGGTACGGAATAGCGTTTTAAACCCAGCCCCATACCTTACTTAATTTTTTGTCATTTTTTTTAATGATATCAATTCCATAAATGAGTAATGCATGGTAAATCATTCCTATCGCCCAGGCAAATATAAAAAAGAACAACCACCAGCGTTCGTCTATATTTTGAAAAATATAGAAGGTAAGAGCAGCATTAGAAATAAAGTAAAGCACCACATGTATTAAAAAGCGATTTAATTGCTTTAATAATTTCTTTGTTTTTTCATATACCTCTTGACTTTCTTGCATTTTTGAATGTCTAAAATGATTATTTTATTGCTTGTAACTATTAATTACTACATATTTGAATATGTAACCTAATTATAATGAAAAATATTACCCAACTTTTTATTGTTTTTGTTTTGTTTTTCAATTTCGTAGCAACGGCCCAAGGGGTAGAAGAGCTAGGAAAACGAAATGGTTTTAAGGATATAAAGCTTGCTAGTGACGTAAATCAATACGAAGGGTTAGAGTATGAAAAAGAAATTGATGATGAAAAATTTGGTAAACTACAGATTTACATTCCTAAAAAGGAACACTATACAAGCATCGGGATAATTAAGATTGTAGACATGGAAGTGCGTGCATACAATGGTGAGGTATACGAAGTACAAGTAATTATTAATAAAGATCCTAAAATGTACGGAGGGTTAAAAAAAGCCTTTGGCCCCCCTAAATACTCTCCTGTTACCAATGACTATTTTTGGAGAGCCGACAGCTTGAAACTTATGTATCGGTCGTTTGGAAAGAACCAACTAGAAATGGTTTACCACTCTTATGTTATTGATCGTAAGTTAAAAGACGAGAAAAAAGAAGAAATTGATGATATTGCTAGTGATTTTTAAAATGTGTGGCTCATTGAACTGTACTGTTTTTTAGTGTTTTTCGTATAACACTATCTTTCCTAATGTCCTTTAACAAACTATTCTATCCCTATAAAAACGGCAGTAATCTATTTTAATAAATAGATTACTGCCGTTTTACTCATCTTTAAGGTAAAAAATTATTTAGACTTTTTCTTCACGAATTTATCTAAATATTCTTTTTGACTTTTAATGATAGCCTCTATCACCTCATCATCAGACGGAGGGTTTATGGCAGACTTTAGCTCTTGAATAGTGTTGAAGTCTGTATCAGAAGAAGCGATGTGCATTTCAGATCTATAGTATCCCCACGACTTAGGCGATGGTGTTACATACTTAAGCTTATCTGGTTTTATATCTTCAGCACCCATCACAATCATCTCAGAATTTACTTTCATTTGTGCATTAAACGAACGTTCAAGTGTCTCCGTATTTATGGTTTTGTAATACGCAATATAAGAGGGAGAGAGTTCGTATAGCACAATCATTTTGTATTTTGTAGCCCACCAATCATCTACTTTTCCATATTTTCCTTCTTTTACAGGTATTTGAGAATAATCAACTGCTTCGAATACATCTACTCCGAAACCATCATTAAGCTGATCTACAGTGGTATTTGCTAATTTGTCCAACCCTTCCAATGGGCCATAGCTTCCCATTACTTGTGCTTTACTAATTCCTTCCGAAAATGACCCAGGGTTAATCACCAAGTTAGTAGAGGTGACTAAAACACCTACTTTGTTTCCATCGGCTTTTATTCTATTTAGCCTATCAACAAAACTTTCTTTTTTAACGGCAACCTCTGGTTTTGCTGAAGCAACAGCTGCGGGTGCTGTAGCTGGTCTACCTGCAAACACATCTATTCGTGGTGCACGGTGTGCGCTTTCTGCCGCTGAAGTAACTTCTTTTTCGTAGGATGTTTTTTCTTGAGTGGCAACAGCAGGCTTAGCCGTTTTTGTTACTCCATAATCTTTTCCAAAAATGTAAGTTATTTTGCCTGGGTTATTTTCTTCATACCAAACGTTGTATTTAACTTCTGCTTCATATAATGTGTAGTCTCCATTTTTATATCCATCCACAATTGCAGGAGCATCAGCCATCATGCTCAGTATTTCTACTTCAGTAGGTCCATCCAAGAATGTACCTGCTTTTTGACCGTTTAACTTTTGAGTTACAGGGAATACCTTGAAAAGTTGTGTTTCTTTATTCCATAACTTAATTGAAGCGGTTGTATGGATAGCTCCTTCACTAATTATCACGGTAAAGTGTCCTTCTGAATTTTTTGCATGCAATTGATTAGCTACATAGAATGCCTTAATATCTTCATACTTCACCCACTCTTTAAAATTAGGATCAGATTGAGCATTTAACGCATCTATTTTTTTGCCATCTTCTTGTTTACAAATAAACAAAGCATTTGACATCCCTATTAAAAATTGAGGCTTTTGATATCCGATAATCGCCTCTACTTTTTCTCCATTTTTTTTAATGTAATAGCCTGGTAAAGGCATATCTTCAAGTTTATGATTGTAGTAGGTGCTATTTGTGGCTTCATACCCTGGTCGGGCTTGCCTTAATGCTTCAGCTGTTTCTAGATTTTTTTTATTTGCTTCGTCAGAAGATTTTTGAATCTCTTCCATTTTTTGTAATGTGTTCAAAAATTTTGAACCTCCTTTTTTAGGTGCTTGTGCATAGCAAACAATTGTGAAAAAAGTGACACTAAATAGCAGAGTGTATGTTTTTAGTTTATTCATCATAAGGTATTGAAGTTATTAATCGTTTAAAAAAGGATTTATCATAAAAAAACACCCATACAAACAAATAATGTTTTTCATGGGTGTTGTGTTATTGTTTATTTTTTTCGTTTTGCTAAAAATTTCGGCATTTCACCATCTTGTTCTTTTTGCAGCTCTGTAAGTAACGCTGCTCCCAAAGGAGGGTTTACTACAGTATGTAATTCTTCTATTGTTTTAAAAGCAGGATCGGTTTCTGTTTCGTAAGCTTCCGATTTATAAAATCCAAGATTACCTACCCGAATAGGGTATTTTATTTTAACAGCACCTTTTTCATTTACATATTCAAGTCCTGTTACATTTAAATTTATAGATAATGATGCGCTATATTTTCCAGCAGACAAATTGTAGTCATATTCTGGACTTGCACTATAGGTGATCACCATTTTGTACTTTGTTGAACCCCAATCATCTACTTTTCCGATTTTTACTTCTTTATACGGGATGGTTTTCATGTCTACAATTTCAAATACATCAGTAGAAAACGTTTCGTTCATGGTAGCTGTAAAATTTTCAACTAATGGTTTAATGTCATTTTCCATAGAAGGTAAATTACCTTCTAGTGTAATTTGCTTGATTAAAGAAGTGGAACCTGTTTGAACAGGTTGAGGCTTAGTAGTAACAGGGCCTGAGGATAGTACTACTGCTACTTTAAAGCCCTCACTTTTATATCTTTCAAGCTTAGAAGTAAATGATTCCTTTTTTACAGGTACATTTTCTTTATCAGAGGCCACATCTGCCCCAGGAGAAGTTGGTCGCCCTTCGAAGGGGTCGGTTTGCGAAAAAGCAACTGATGCCACTAGACACAATGCAAATACTAGTAATTTTTTAGTTTTCATTTTCGTTACATTTAGTTTATCTATATCTTTTTTTTAAATTACACAAACAGACACTTATTAAGTATCCCTGTTTTATGGGAATTACTTATTTCTTTGTGAATGACCTTGTTTTTTTTGTGAGGTGGCAATAGAATATAGGTAAGCAAACAGATGATACAGGCAACTATTCTATAAAACACGAATAAAGTGGTGAATCAAGTCAAATATATGATAACAACAGGCGTATTGACTGTACAAAATAGTATTCAAACACGCTCTCAACAGCCATTCATACTCACCTTAATCCATTGAATCCCCATAGTTTCGAAAAGATGATCTCAACAGAAACCCTAATAAAGGGTAGGCTTACCGCAAATCATTAGTATTTAGGTGTAATACCAATAAACATTCATGATGACGCATATCTTCTTATGAATTTAATTTTGTGATGCGTTAAAATGCTCTTCGAAACAATGCCATGACTGCGCTTTTTGACTTTCTAAAAACCTTGTTCTCCTAAAAATAGAGTCCAATTTATAGTTCTGTGCTACAGAGCAAACGCATTTAAACATTTTCAGCTTTCTGAAAATACAACCAGTCCCCTTTTGAAAGGGGTGGAGGGGAATGTTAGTGAAAAACTATTTTCAG
>JAOULS010000074.1 GCA_029881895.1 Cyclobacteriaceae bacterium
TGGAGCTGTAAGATCAGGAAATACATCCACGTTCATGGTTCTTGCCATATAGAGCCCTATACCACTCAGAAGTACAGCTCCAAAAAGTACCATCAACCGATTTTGAAGTGATATAGATAATATTTTATTTAACATATATTTAAATTTTCAATGCTGCATTTTCAATGTTGAATTCCATAAATCACTCAACTTCGGAAATTCACATTATTTTAAATTGTTTAGTGCAGTTTTTACAATGGATGTCAATATTCGAATTAGTTCTTCTATCTTTTTTAGAAACTCTGATACATCAACCTCTAGCCCCAATACTGGTTCCACTTCTCAATAATTGTTTGGATAGCACAAATTCGTGTTGATCTTTCATCGATTTATATAATTCAATAATTTCCAACGCAAAATCAAATGATTTAACCAATATTACATTGTCCTTCTCTTTACCCATAATTCAAAAATTTTGAATTCACAATTCAACCTTTCATCAATGATCATGACCATGAGCAGGAACTGCACCCGACATAGCTGCCATTTTTACCTGATAAGCTCCTTTGGTAACTACCATTTCGCCAACTGATAAGCCTGTTTTAATTTCAACTTGATCTCCATTTTTTTTGCCAATTGTTACAGGTCTCCTTTCAAAACTTTCCCCTGACAGCTCTACAATAACAGAATAGTTACCATAATCTTCCAAAAGAGCTGATTTAGGAATAATAGTTGCTTTTACAGATTTTCCAAGCGCTATTTGTACTTCAGTAAAGCTACCTTCAGGCATTTCTACTACCTCGTTTATTTGAGCAAATACAGATAATAATGGTTTGTCAGTTTCAACCTCTTTACCAACCGAAATAATTTTACCACCAGTCTTGTTTAAACTAGACCAACTCCCTGAATTTGGTTGATACCAAACATCATGAATACTTTGCAGCTGAGATGAATAAGAGGCGCTAATCTGTGTTTCAAGTAGGCTTGATTTATGACTTGTAATCACAACCAGAGAAGTACCCTGTTCCACAAAAGAGCCATTGTCAACGGAAAGTGATTTTAAGTAGCCATCAAATGGAACGATCACTTGTTTACCACCTGCCGAATAGCCTGCATTCAATGTTTTATAAGTTGACTTAGCTATCGCATAATTCTGTTCTATCTGTTCAAACTCTGATTTCGGCACAATCTTCGATTCATACAACTTTTTATTCCGCTCATAGGCTGATTTTGATTGTTGATAATTTGCTTTTGCTTTATCAATCTCGGCACTCAAATTATTTGAAGTGAGCCCTGCGCTACTTACCGTCATTAATATCTGACCTTTCTTTACTTTACTTCCCTCTGTTAAATTTGTGCTTTTGAAATTTACTTGTCCATTGGCAGAAGCCACCAGTGTTTTATAATCTGATGGAGAAACTTTCCAAATACCTGAAGTAGTAACTATATCATATATCTCCCCCTGGACTACAGACGCAGTTTGAAACTCAATTTTCCAAGCTTGCTCTTTGAGAAAGGAAATAGAATTACCCTCTTCCTCGTTACCAAGTGCTTTTATTGCCTCTTCCGTTGATGCAAAAACAGGAACATCTTTCAGTACAATTCGGTCTGTAATGGCTGGTGTTTTTATATCAAAAATCAATTGATAAACTCCCGCTTCCTTTGGCTGCAGAGAAGGTTTGAATATTCCAGGCGAAGATGGCCCATCAACAGTATGTCGAACTCCCTTTTCACCTTTCACAAGGCTTACGATGACCGAACCTTCTCGAACAGGTTGATGTCTGTCCATAACTGTAAAATGTGCCGCAAAACGACTTGTTTTACCTACAATTAAAGCGGGATATTCAACAAACAATTCTGTTTTATTTGTCCAAACCGTAGCATCTACCGTAGGTATTTCGGAACCTTCGTTGATATGACCACCTGCCGCATCATGGGCATGACCTTGCTCTTCGTTTGACTGGCAAGAAGCCAAGGCTACTGCAATCAGTAAGATTATAAATCGCATATCTTTAATTAAATAGATCATTTCTTTAAACCAATTATGCTATAATTTCCTTTCGTCTTCAAGGTGACTGAAACATCCTTACCACTATTGTTTTTCCAATACCATCCATGCGAACCTTCGAAAGGTGTAGTCATGATTCCTCTCATTTTATCCGATGTGGCTTCGGTAAAACTTTCAAAATATTTGGTTTGTTCATAGTCTAATGGCTCACCGTGGAAATCAAAATATAATGGAGCTTCAGACTTCCATTCGTAAGTTAATTGCTCATGTTGCTTTAAGTAGAATTTATATTCTATTCCTTTATTAGCAGGAACTACCACGGTAACTTCGTTTTCTTGGTTACTAATTATGTTGGATTCATTGTCACTTTTTGGTTCGGCTGATTTCATACTTAATGAGGTGCTATCAGTAGTGAATTCTTCCTGTTCTACATGATTACCGTCATTATCATGTGTATGCTCACTATCTTCTGTTCCATGCTCGTGACCATGATCATTTTTTGTGGTACATGCTACCGAAAACAGAATAATAAATGCGATATGTATAGTTGATGTTTTCATAATTTCTATTATAATTGATATTTTAAAGTGTCAGCTTTAAGCTGATTAAGTTGCTGTTCCATTGATTGGTAGTAAGCAAGAGCCACTATCATCAAAAGAACTATGTTTTGCATATATTTTATGGTATAATTCATTACATCAAACCAATTATGCTGTAGTTCCCTTGGGTCTTTAAATTTACTGTAATATCATTCTCACTGGTGTTTTTCCAGTACCATCCATGAGTACCTTCAAAAGGCAAGGTCATGATGCCTTTCATTTCATCAGAGGTGGCTTCTGTGTAAACTTCAAAGTATTTAGTGACTTCATAATCCATTGGTTCACCATGAAATTGCAAATAAATAGGTGCATCAGAAGTCCATTCGTAAGTTAATTTCTCATGCTTCTTAATATAAAACACATACTCAATTCCCTTTTTTGCGGGTACAGTTAACACGATTGAATCTTCACGCTCAGCAATGACTACTTCATTCGGTTTTTCAGCCTCAGACGAATTATCTTCTACATGTTCATGTTCCGTTTTTCCATCATGTGAGTGCTCATTAATAGAGTTGCCTGATGAACAAGCAACTGCGAATAACAAGACCATTACTGTATATATTTTTATTCTTTTCATTTGAATTGTATTTATGTTCTTCATTTTATCGCACATTAGACACCATGCAATAATTCCTATTTAATTAATTAGTGTTCGTGAGAATGTTCTCCTTCTTGTTCATGATCATGAGTTTCTTCCTGAATTGAATCTTCACTCACGGTAAATTCCACTTGTTCTTTGTGTTCTTCATGTTGGTCATCAGCTTCATCATGAGAATGTCCATGCTGTTCTTCTGTTTCATGTTTATGTCCATGATCATTGTCGGCTTTTTTACCATTGCAGGCAATAATAAATACAAATGTTAATGCGATTAGTAGTGTTGAAATTTTCATTGTGTTTCTTTTTTAAGATTATAATTGATGTTTTAATATGTCTGCTTTAAGCTGGTGAAGTTGTTTTTCCATTTCAAGCATAGCATCAAAGGCGGTTCGATAAAATTGCAATTCCATGTAGTAAGTCAGGTATGAGATTTCACCTAATTCATAGGATTGAAGCAACAAAGCATCGCTATTAAGTCCTGTCAACGTACGTTGATATTCTTTGAACTTGCTGAGCAGAATTTGATAATCATTGTACTGTTTCTGAAAGCCTACATAGGCAGTCAATAATTGGACATTAGAATAGGATTGTTGATACTGATACTTCGATTCGGCAGCCTTTACTTTGTGTCTATTGCTCCAAAGTGGGATCGACAGACCACCATAAACCCCTGAATAGTTCGAACCTGAGACACCTTGATAATTAAATCCGGCCGTCAAATTTGGCAACGATTCGTTTTTCGATAGTTTAATTTGCTGAAGAGCTACTTCCTCTTGAAGTTTCATGATTTTAACTAAAGGATCAGCCATCTGCCTATTCTGCCATATACTATCCATTTGAGCAAGGTGAAGGCTCTCAACAAAGTCAGGTTGGTTTAAAGTAACTTCAGCTCCGCCATTCATATTTTGAAGGAGAAGCAGAATGTTTTTCCTGCTAGTTACTATCTGCTCAACCTTAAACTGCTCTTGCATCCAGACAATTTTAGCCTTGTTGACTTCTAAAACACCAACATTTCCTTCGTTAAAGAGTTCTTGAATTTGGTCAACTACTTTTTTTGCCTGAACAACCCTTGTTTGCTCAATGGTCATTCTCTTGTTCAGAAAGACTAGTTCCAAAATAGCTTTTTTTGCAGGAAGTAGCACTGCTTGTCGTTTAGAAGCATATTCTAACTCCTTTTGTCCCTGCTGCTTTTTTATTAAGCTACTACGGACACCATAAACAGTAGGGAACTCAAACGATTGAGTCACCTGAAATTCCGAATAATTACCTGTATTATGTTCTCCCCACGGGAGGTAATAAGCACCTGCCTGTGGGTCTGGAAGATTATTTCCAGCTTTTAATTCAAGCTGTTTACTTTCGATTAATGATGCATAAGCTTGTAAATCTTTATTATTGTTTTCGATTTTCTGAAGTACCCTTGTGATATCATTCGTTTGAGCATTAACTGCAAATGACAACAAGCATACGCTGAAAGCGAATACTGTTTTTTTAAACATGTATCATGATTTTAGGATGAATCAATAAAATTGTGCGGAATTATACCCACATGTCCATGATGGTATTTATCCACCAGCGGTTGATTATCCTAATGCAGGGGGGCCTCTTAAAAAAGAAGTTGATAAATAGATTTTATTGCCAAAGCTTGAAGAAGCCCAGCCAAATTTAAATTTTTGGACACAATCATCTGACGGTGAGAGTATGTCTAATTCATAAAAAGTATTGAGCCCAATATTTTTATTGACCACTTTTTTCGTAACAACATTCTTAACGGTTTGAATATCAGATGTAGAAATGCTATGCACATGATTTCCAAGTAAGAAACCTAAGAAGTCAAAATCTTGATTGTTATTTTCTTCATCATCGTGATGATGATGTCCATTTTCATGACTATGATGTTGATCTTCAATATGACCAACAGTATCCTCAAAACCTTCATGCTCGTGATGAACATGAGGAAGCACCTGATGCAATGTGAGCAAGCTAAATATGCTCAAGAAAAATAAAGATGCTGTTTTGCGAATAAGTTTCATCGTTACAAATAAACAACAATTTTGTTCAAATCAAAAGTATATAAACAAAGAGCATTTTTGAACAATAATAACTTCATAACATAGTGTGACAACTATATATATTACAGTTTCATGATGAAAGACCTTCGAGACAAGGGATAGAAAAATTTAGTAGTTGAATTACCTCCCACTCAAGTCAATAAATAAACTCCTAACATTTACTGTTTTGAAAAATTCAGTTTTATTTCAGTATTGCTCTTTTAATTTGTGTTGTTATAAAAATAAAATGTGATGACAACAGACATTGATATAGAAATAAGTGAGGTAATACATAAATTAAAGCATTATTTGCCTTCACAATCGCCTTTAAAAGATTTTGTACATCACAACACACTACACGCATTTCAAAATCAGAAGTTTGAACATGGCATTCGCAATGCCTCTAAAATTTTCGGGTTCAAAGTTTCATTTAATGTTGATGAGTACCGAGAGCTTTATCATAAAGGTAAAATTCAAAAATCAATTATAGAGCGCGTTCTTACTGACATTAAAGGAAAAGAAGTAGTAGATGATTGGTTATTCAAACTCATCTATCAAGATTATGATTCCTCTATATCAAAACGTGTGGGGTTGCTTAGAAGTTCTTGGAAAACTACATATAGCTTAGATTTGGATACGATAGTACATTCAAATTTATTCAGAATACTTAATAGTTATCTCGATCAAGGTGTTGGAATTTCAAAATTTCCCAATACTACCGATTCGTTTTTAGATGCCATAAGAGATTTAGATAGCATTTCTATGGTTAGTTTTTTTAAAACTAAAAGAACCAAATCGTTACTGAATGATAGAAATAACACCTTAACTGACTTATTAAAAATAGTAGTAGGAGACGAACGCTTCTATGAACAATACCTGTTCGATCAACAATTTGCGCATCCAGGATGGTCGGGTTTGGTAGGTGTTATAGAGGAAAATCCACACACACTATTAGATCAGCGTAAAATCACATTACATGATTTTATCTATTTAGAATGTTTATTTGAAATAGATAACCTTGATAACAGTATCGGTGAAGGGAAATGGCTACCTATTGCAAGTTTAAATGAATCTGCTCCTAAAAACATAATTGTTGACTACCCTTTAACCGAATTAGACGAGGTATTAAACTTATGGCAAGAAGCATATGAGTGGACCTATTATGATGAAGTACTTGCAGCAATAATGTTGCAAAACCACGATGACAACTATAAAGAGACTTCTACCCCAAGTTTTCAAGCTTTCTTTTGTATTGATGATAGAGAGTGCTCGATAAGAAGGTATATTGAAACTACTGATAAGAAATGTAAAACGTATGGTACACCCGGACATTTTGGAATAGATTCATTTTACCAACCAGAAAATGGGAAGTATTATACAAAAGTATGTCCTGGACCAATTAACCCTCAATTCCTTATTAGAGAAGTAGCTACACAGAGAAAACAAAAAAAGGACATACACTATTCTAAATATACACATCGTTTATTTTTAGGATGGCTTATTACACAATCATTGGGGTTTTGGTCTGCTATAAAATTAATGCTTAACATCTTTAGACCTAGCCTGAGCCCAGCTTCATCATCGTCTTTTCGACATATGAACAAATATTCTTTGCTCACAGTAGAAAACAGAAGCAGTAAACATGTAATTGATGGGTTACAAATTGGTTATACGATACCTGAAATGACTGACAGGGTTGAACAAGTACTCAAAAGTACGGGGTGTACGCAAAATTTTGCACCTCTGATTTATATTATTGGTCATGGTGCTAGTAGTGCCAATAATACACACTATGCAGGATATGATTGTGGCGCATGTTCGGGCAGACCAGGCTCAGTAAATGCTAGAGCTTTTAGTTATATGGCTAACCATAATGTTGTTCGGGAACAATTGAGTAAAAGAGGTATAAATATTCCTGCAGAAACCGAGTTTTTAGGAGGATTACACGACACCACTAGAGATGAGTTTGTCTTCTTTGATGAAGAGTTACTTTCACCATCAAATGCTAGATTGAACAGAATCAACAAACTTATGTTTGCAAAATGTCTTGACATGAATGCAAAAGAACGTTCGAGACGTTTTATGTCAATCAAAACAACAGGTTCTTCTAGACGTATTCATGAATCCGTAAAAAGTAGATCGGTTTCACTATTCGAACCACGACCTGAACTAAACCATGCTACAAATACGTTGTGCGTAATCGGTAAGAACTTAAACAAAAATCTATTTCTAGACCGTAGAGCTTTTTTAAATTCATACGATTATCAGTTTGACCCAGAGGGTAAATTTTTAGCGGGTATATTAAATGCTGCTGCTCCTGTTTGCGGTGGCATCAATTTAGAATATTTTTTTTCGAGAGTAGATAATGAAAAACTAGGTGCAGGATCAAAACTTCCACATAATGTAATGGGGCTTATTGGCGTGGCGAATGGTTTTGAAGGAGATTTAAGACCAGGCTTACCTATTCAAATGGTGGAAGTGCACGACCCAATACGATTACTTATGATTGTTGAACATTTTCCTGAAGTGGTGCTAACTATTATTAAGAGTTCAAGTGCCCTATATGAATGGTTTGATAATAATTGGGTGAAACTTGTTATTAAACATCCAAAGAAAAAAGAAATATATGTTTTTAAAGAGGGTGATTTTTCGAAATACTATCCAATGAATCATAAAATTGAATCGGTAAGTGATTTATCACATTTTATTGAGTCAACTGATGAAAATTTACCCGTACTACAATTGAATTAATATATTACTATGAACACATTTTTACTCCTATTTTTAGTTATTCCTTTACTGGGGTTTATCTTAAATATTTTGACTCCGAAACGAAAAGAGAACCTTATCTCTCAAATAGCTTATTCGACAGCAGGGTTACAATTGTTAAGTACTATGATATTATGCACTTTTTGGGTAGTTGCTGGATTTCCTAACCTGAACATTAAAGAGTTTGTCATTTATAGTGCTGATGGATATGAATTTTTCATTGATTTATATTTCGATAAAATAACAGCTGTATATCTTTTTGTTGGTTCATTACTCACCTTCTTGGTGACCACTTATAGCAAATATTATCTACATAGAGAAAAGGGATATAAACGATTCTTTGTAACTGTCCTATTTTTCTTTCTAGGCTATAACATTACTATATTTTCTGGTAACTTTGAGACACTTTTTATTGGGTGGGAAATCTTGGGGATCTCTTCATTTTTACTAATTGCTTTCTATAGAGAAAGATATTTGCCTGTCAAAAATGCCATTAAAGTATACTCTTTATATAGAATAGCAGATTTAAGTATGATTTTGGTAATGTGGATGAGTCATCATTTATGGCATCATAACATTATTTTTGCTGAGCTTAATAATGCAACGGTAGTCCAGTCAACACAGCAAGGGCATTTAAGTATTTCAATTATAGTAGCACTATTAATCTCTGTTGCCGCAGCAATAAAATCAGCACAATTTCCTTTTTCGTCTTGGTTACCTAGAGCAATGGAAGGACCAACACCTTCTAGTGCTATTTTCTATAGCTCTCTAGCGGTACATATTGGAGCATTTTTATTACTAAGAACCTTTCCTTTTTGGGAAAATCTAATCATCGTTAGGGTTATTATCATTACAATGGGAGTTATTTCAACCATCATTGCCACAATGACAGCTAGAGTACAGCCAACTGTTAAATCACAAATTGCTTATTCGTCTATTGCTCAAATAGGTATTATTTTTATTGAGATCACATTAGGATTTGAAAATTTGGCACTCATTCACTTTGCCACTAATGCCTTCTTAAGAACATATCAATTATTAGTATCTCCATCTGTAGTTACCTACCTTATTCGTGAACAATTCTATAACATTCAATTAAAAACCATAAAAACGGACAATATCTTGATTCGTAAAATCAAATATTCCATATATATTCTTAGTCTTAAAGAATGGAATATGGATAGCTTGATGTTTAGGTATTTATGGAATCCTCTTAAAATACTAGGTAGAAAATCAAAATTTATCAGTCACAAGTCACTTGTATTTGTCTTTCTGCCAATATTTCTCGTTTTCTCTTACTTTATGTATCATAAACCTATGCTACCTTCCATCGTATTAGACTATCTGCCAACTATTCTTTCTTTTGTTAGCCTGTTATTGGTTTTTAGATCCTTTAGTGAAAGGAAAAACACTTTCCTAAGTTGGTCATTACTACTATTTAGTCATTTTTGGATTTCCATGTCAGTTTCATTTAATGAAGACTTTAATGCAGATCTTAATATCATTTACTTAAGTGGAGTTGTTGTTTCAGGTATTTGGGGGTATTTGTGCCTATGGCGTTTAAAAGGGTTTGAGAAAATATTTGACCTCAATCGCTTTTATGGGTATTCCTATGAACACCCTAAGTTAGCTCTTTTGTTTTTTATAGCCTGTTTAGGAATTGCAGGATTCCCTATTACGTCTACATTTCTAGGCGAAGATTTATTATATAGTCATATCCATGAAGATCAATTTTTCTTGGCACTATTTGTTTCTATGAATTTTATCATTACTGGGCTTTCAGGAATGCGTATTTTTTCTAGAATTTTTCTAGGCCCTCATTCAAAAACGTATCATGAAATAGCACTTCGCTCTTCATAAACATACAAAAATTAGGTTTTTTTTAGTTTGTAAGGGTAGTCGAGTGTTTTTGGCTACTCTTATTTTCAACTCTTCTACAACATTAAATATTGCAATTCTCAACACATCATTAGCAGTATATTAAGATTCAGATTTTATTCAGATTCATTTAATTACTTTGAAGTATACTACTGAAAAATCAATGAATAAGTTTTTATTTCAAATTGTTATTATCTCTTTACTGTTTGTCTCTAATCTAGTAGCAGCACAAACAAAACACATCGCACACAATAACGACCTATGGTCTACGATATATGGCAACCTTAAAATAAATGAAAAATGGGGTACTGATCTTGAATTGCATTTCCGAACTGCAAATATGGGAAGCGATAAACAACAGATTTTAGTACGACCGTCTATCTATTACATGCTAAATAAGAATCTATCGTTTAACATTGGTTATACTCACATAGAAACCTACCCATACGGAGAACAGGCTATTGCTTTTCAAACCCCAGAAAATAACATCTGGGCACAAATATTATTAAAGCAGAATATTTCTAAAATAAATATTTCTCACCGGTATCGATACGAGAGCAGATGGATAGGAAATATTGCGCTACTAAATGGAATAGAATACTTAGAAAAGTATACCCACCGAAATCGATTTAGGTATCGTTTATCGTTATCCCGAACAATAAAAACATCAAAATTTTCCATAAAAATATTTAATGAGCTATTTATCAATTTTGATGACGAGATTGTAAAAAATCCATTAGACCAATATTGGTTTTTCGCAGGAATAAACTATAAAATAAACAAGATTTTTGGAGCTGGAATAGGCTATATGTGGCAGGTTATCAACAAATCTGATGGCATTAGACAAGAA
>JAOULS010000278.1 GCA_029881895.1 Cyclobacteriaceae bacterium
GTAAAACAAAGACCTGGTAAGCCATTTTGGTTTGGAAAATATAAAGAGGAGGCAACAGTATTTGCTTTTCCAGGAAACCCTGTATCTTCCTTTATGTGTTCACAATATTATTTGAAATATTGGTTAGATAAATCAATTCAACATGAATCTACATTTTTACCCAAAGCCAAACTAGGAGCGGATGTTAATTTTATGCCAGATCTCACCTATTTTTTGGAAGTTAAAATATCGGTAAATGATCAGGCAGAGATGATAGCTCAGCCAATTAAAGGTAATGGGTCTGGTGATTTGGCAAATCTTGTGGATGCAGATGCCTTTATTGTTTTACCAAGAGGAAGAAATGATTACTATAAAGACGAAGTTTTCCCTATCTTCTTTTATCGGGAAATTTCGAGTTGAAAGAAGCTTGCTCAACTAGAGGCAATGATAGTGTAAGAATAAATTTGAAGGTTTGTCATCAAATTTATTTCGAGGAGATAGCATGTATTGTGTGTGATATAGGTTGTTATGCACAAGGACTAAATGTATATGCTTTATTTCTATCAGTTAAATATGGAAACGAAGAATGAAAAAGATTTTGACGCTGTAAAATTTATGCGTGAGCAGCGAAAGTCATTAAGCGATAAGTTATCGAAAATGACTAAGTCAGAAATAGTTGAATATTTTAGAAGCAGACAATTGAAATATCGTATAAAACCCAGTGCATGACACTCGGTATAAAACAGAGCTTCTTGCTTTTGTGCTTCATAATTAGAACTTTTATTTATAACAGGTGATTTTGTGTAGACTAATCTAATTTTTCATTTCACTAGTGCATCATAATCATCTTTCGTGTCAATGTCGTTTAAAATCGCATTCGATTCAATAGATAGCTTTATCAAATGACTTTTATTTTCATCAATAATTTCTTTACATCCTTCAGGGGCAGTATGGTTTAATATAGAGGAATTGTAATATGATGAGAAAGTAACAGGGTTTCCTTTCACCTCTTTATAAAAAGGTACAACAATAGATTTTTTATTTTCAGGAAATGCTACTGAAAAAGCATTAATAATTTGATTGTAAGTTTCTGTGTCAAGGGTTGGCTGATCTCCTAAACAGACCATATAGCCATTACTATCTTTACTTACAGTTTGCACACCTGCTTGAATAGAACTGGTCATACCTCTCTTGTATTCAAAATTATTAACTATGCTAACATTATTACTGGTAAATTTCTTTAACCTTTCGTATGATAATTCACTAGCAACAATAATTATTTCATAAGCTTGACTATTAGAAATGTTATCGATTACCCACTCAATAATTGTCTTACCGTTATAACTTAGAAATAGCTTGTTATCACTCCCCATTCTTCGCGATAGCCCAGCAGCAAGTATTATAGCAGAGACTTTAGCCATTGAAGTAGCATGTGATTAAAATCGTTTCCACTTTCCATTATAAGAATTCATTCTTGGCTTCAATGATTTGTCCCATTACTGCAAGAGCTATTTCTTTGGCTGATTTGGCATGAATATTCATGCCTATTGGAGCTTTTATTCTATTAATTTGATCAATAGAAAGCCCCTTTTCTTGTAATCGTTTTATTCGTTTTTCGTGTGTCTTTCTACTTCCTAAAGCACCTATGTATCCCACTTTTGAGGGTAATAAAATTTCAAGTGCATTATCATCTATCTTAGGATCATGTGATAGAATAGCACAAAAAGTATAAGCATCTAGTGGAAAGTTGTTAAGCACTTCCGATGGGTACTCCTCTATTAATTGAGAAGGAGCATCTTGAAAAGTAGTATTCTGAGCAAAGTAACCCCTTGGGTCAATCACTACAGTCTCAAATCCATATAAATTACCAAGTGTAACCAAATCCACTGTAATATGTGCTGCACCAATAATCATTAAAATAGGCTTTCGAGGAAATACCTGTATGAAATAGGTGACATCACCATGAGTGATAGTTTTATTTGAACGCTCGTCATAAGCATTTTTGGCTTCAACAATTATATCTTCAGCAATTGTATCTCCTACTACATCACCATTTTCTTCTACTAGCGTATTGGTATTTTTCCCATCATTAAGTGTGGAAATAAGTATAGAAGATCTATTGTTTTCTATATTCTCTAATAGAATTTTCCAAACTCCTTTTGAAAAGTCAATGGATTGAACAAAGACCTGTATGCTTCCACCACAGGATAACCCTACAGACCAAGCATCATCGTCAGACACGCCATAACTCAGCTTTTCATCTTTATCTTCATCAATTAATTTCATGGAATGCTTCACTACAGCTCCTTCGACACAGCCTCCGCTTACCGAGCCAGCCATTTTCCCGTCAGCATTAATAAGCATTGCCGAACCCACAGGTCGTGGTGATGACCCCCATGTTTTAATAACACGTGCAAGAGCTATAGAATTGTCTTTTTCAGACCATTTTTTTATTATTTCGAAAAAATCTTTCATTTAGTTTTATACTATCTATGGAATATTCTGTTAAATTAATACATTTAGGAATAACGTATGAGAACTGATTGCAAAAAATGTTATTCTTTTAGAAGGTTAAGTGCTTATAGAGGTACTTCTTATATTAGTACTTTGCTGATAATACTTATTCCAAAGTGTCCGTTTTGTATTATGGCATACACAAGTGCTATTACTATGTGTGGTGCGCAAGACTTATATTTGAATAGTAACAACTGGGTTTCTTACATTCCATTATTATTGTCTGGTGTAATTATTACCATGATTATGTTGAATAACAGAGGGGTAAGAACTATTTTTTCAGGTGTAATCGCATTCGTAGGTTTTTTAATGATATTGTTCACACATCAACTTTTTTTGCCAGCTAATTTTTATAATTGGGGTACAATTTTGTTAGTAGTTGCTATTTGGACAAATAGTAACTTTATGGCATTTGTTGCTGGGCTAAAGAATATGTTTGATGATATAAAGTGGTCATGGCTAAAGTAAAATTTACAGCTGCATTGAAACGCTTTTTTCCAACTTTGGATGAAATCGAAATTGAAGGTAATTCCATTCAGGAAATTCTGAATGGTGTTAATAAAAAATATCCTGGAATTGATAATTACATTTTAGAAGAAGATGGCAGTCTCAGGAAACATGTCAATATATTTTTAGAAAATGACATGATAAACGATAGAAAGCGACTTACAGATCAAGTAAAATCGAACGACCAGATATTAATTTTCCAAGCTTTATCAGGAGGGTAGATGCAAGCACTGGTCGCTACAGCCAAAGGGTTACTTACATTTAAAATAACACCCAAAAAAGAACCAAAAATTGAAGAAGTTCATTTTGCAGGCTTTACTGTAAATATGATATATGTAGATGAAAGAACTAATAGATGGTGGGCAGGAGTAGCTCATAAACACTGGGGACAAAAGCTACATTTTTCAGATGATAAGGGTGAATCATGGTATGAGGCCTTAGTACCATCTTTTAGAGGCGTGCAATTGCCTAATGGAAAAAACGCCAAGTTGAGACAAGTATGGTGTATGCAGCATGGTGGAGAAGACAAGCCAGGGCACTTATGGCTAGGGACTGATCCTGGTGGATTATTTCATACTGTAGACAATGGACACTCCTTTCAATTGGTTGAAAGTCTTTGGAATCATCCAAGTAGGAAGAAGGAAGGGCAGTGGTTTGGTGCAGGAAGTGACTACCC
>JAOULS010000055.1 GCA_029881895.1 Cyclobacteriaceae bacterium
TTTGGTTTTGCACCAGCATCGTGTAAAAACCAACCTATAAAAATAGAATGGGGATTTATGCTAGATAAAAACAATGAAATTTTAAAATTTGAAAGAGAATATGGCTTTTCTTATCCTATATTACTTAAAAGTGTAGGAGATACAAGTTTCAAAGGATGCAGAGATCAGGTATTACTCGATTTTATTTTAGAATACAAAGATGGAACGCTTGGGGTTTCCTCATCTGATGATTGGAAGAAAACAACAAACTAATGCTTAAAGAATTAAGCCATATTGATAAAAAAGGTAATCCTACAATGGTAGATGTTTCTGACAAAAAAATTACTAAAAGGATTGCAAAAGCTCGTGCAGAAGTAATTGTGGATGACACTATTTTAGCCGCCCTTAAAGATGGTGACATACATACTAAAAAAGGACCCGTTTTTCATACCGCAATTATTGCTGGGGTAATGGGAGCGAAAAAAACAGCTGAACTTATTCCTTTTTGTCACCCACTATCTTTAGAAGATTGTAAAGTGGAAATATCGATTAATGGAAATAACATTGTGATCGATACTACCGCCACAATAACAGGGAAAACAGGTGTGGAAATGGAAGCACTCACAGCTGCTTCAGTAACAGCACTCACCATATACGATATGTGCAAGGCGCTTTCTCATGAAATGGTGATTACAGCAACCAAATTAATGTTCAAAACAGGTGGCAAGTCTGAGTTTAACAGACCATAAACTAAATGGACTCGTGTTAGTGGGCGGTAAAAGTTCACGAATGGGAAGCAACAAAGCTTTCTTGGAATATAACGGAACACCTCAGATTAATAACATTACAACATTATTACACAAATTCTGCACTGATGTATATGTTTCAGCTAAAAACAAAACTGATTACCAAGGTTATCAGGTAATTGAAGATAAATTTCCTTTTGAAAGTCCTTTAAACGGTATAATATCTGCTTTTCAGCACACACCAAATAGCGCTTGGTTAGTAGTGGCATGTGATATGCCGTTTATTAACACTCAAAACATCAAACACTTAGTAGACCATCGCGACCCTAAAAAATTAGCCACCTGCTACAAAAATAAATCTGGGAAAGCAGAACCATTATTTTGTATTTGGGAGGCGCATAGCCACCACGAATTAAAATCATTTCACCTAACAGGAAACTTCAGTCCAAGATCATTTTTAATGACAAATGAAGTACGAATGATTTCATCTAAAAATGAGTCCTCCCTTTTGAATGTGAATACTGTAGAAGAGTATAACAAAGTCACTAAAGATAATCAAGGATGAGCGGCTACCCACACCTCTCCATCATCAAACACTTCTTTTTTCCAAATTGGCACCGTCTCTTTTAGCGTATCAATAGCAAATTGACAAGCTTCAAAAGCGGCTTTTCTATGCGGTGAAGAAACTGCGATTACTACTGCTACGTCTCCTATATCTAAAACACCCTTGCGATGATGAATCGCCATTTTAATCACAGGCCACTTCTCTGAGGCTTTATTAACTATTTTCGCCATCTCTTTTATTGCCATTGAATCATACGATTCAAACTCAAGACGATGGACAGATTTATTTTGAGTACTGTCCCGTACTGTCCCTATAAACACATCAATAGCGCCTGCTGCTGGTGAAGCCACTAATTCGGTTACCCGCTGCGTATCGAGCGCCTTGTCCGATATGTGTATAAGATCACCCACCACTTACTGGAGGAATTATGGCCACATCATCATTTTCATCTATTACCACATCATCTAAGGCATATTCATCATTTACAGCAACCAACACAGAACGTAAATCTGAAAAACTAGGGTGTTTATCAATTATACGTTGCTTTAAATGGTTTACCGTTATGCCTGAATCCGTCTCAAAATAAGATGCAGAAACAATATCTTTGGCTATTCCAAAAAGTTTTACTTTCACCATACTTCAAAACTACTAAATTCAACAATTTCAAAATACTTTTTTCAAGCATTTATGCTATAGTATTTGTTAATTGTATCTTTATACTTCCAATTAGGTTAATTAAAGTGTAGCTATATTCGTCTCAATACAGCATTGAAATGGATGATTGGTGATGTTTAATGATAAAAAGACGAAAAACAAAAATAAAAAAATGTTTTTAAGTGTTTATTTGGTATACTACTATAATTATGTTTCGAACCGAACTTCACATACCCCACTCATTAAAAAAACTATCATTAAAGCATCCTGTTTTATTAATAGGCTCATGCTTTTCAACCAATATTGGGGCGCTTCTTGAAAAATATAAATTCAACTGTTTAACAAATCCTTTTGGTACGGTTTTCAATCCTATCAGCATCAATAAATTGCTGAATACTTCCTTAAGCGAGTCTTCTTTACCAAAAAATGGCTACGGTATCAATCAAGGACTTCATTTTCATTATGATCTTCATTCTCAATTTTCTTCTTTAGAACAAGAAAAATTAATAAAAAAAACAAATCAAGCAGTACAGACAACTAATAGTCAACTCCAAACTACAAAATGGATAATTATATCTTGGGGAACGGCAATCGTATACGAAAACAAAAAAACAGGCGAAGTAGTGAACAATTGTCACAAGGTTCCCTCTAAAAATTTCAACAAACGCATGCTTAGTGCAGAAAAAGTGGTAGCTGATTTTGAAAATTTGCTTACTACTCTTCCTAACGACATTAACATTATACTTACAGTAAGCCCTGTTCGTCATATAAAGGAAACCCTAGAGCTGAATAATGTCAGTAAGGCTACACTACGGCTAGCCGCACATGAACTCTCTGAAAAACATACTAACATTCATTATTTTCCAAGTTTCGAACTCATGATGGACGATCTTAGAGATTATCGTTTTTATAAATCTGACATGTTGCACCCTAGTGAGGAAGCCATTATGTATATTTGGCAAAAATTTACTACTGCTTTTTTTGACGATTCTACTCAATCGTTTATAAAAGAATGGGATAAAATAGCAAATGCACTTAATCACAAGCCATTTAATCCACATTCTGATGAGCATCAAAAATTTCTAAAGAAAATAGAATTGTCATTACAAAACTTAAAGTATACTGTTGACACGAGTAAAGAGCTTCAGCTTATTCATAATCAAATTTTAAATTGATCACTATTGAAAACACTATCTATACATATTGTTTTATTATTAATCCTTTCTTGCTCATCTCAAGAAAACAATACTAAAGACATGACTTCATCTGAACACAAACATACCAATCGGCTTATCGAATCTTCTAGCCCTTATTTACTCCAACATGCACACAATCCTGTGGACTGGTATCCTTGGGGGAAAGAGGCATTAGAAAAAGCCAAAAATGAGGACAAACCTATCATTGTAAGTATAGGATATGCGGCATGTCATTGGTGCCATGTTATGGAGCGGGAATCTTTCGAAAACGATAGCATCGCCTCAATAATGAATGAGCATTTCGTTTGTATTAAAGTAGATCGTGAAGAGCGACCAGACGTAGATCAAGTATATATGGATGCTGTACAAGCAATGGGATTAAATGGAGGTTGGCCATTAAATGTTTTTATTACGCCTGATCAAAAACCTTTTTATGGGGGCACTTATTTTCCTCCTGAGCAATGGACACAAATCCTTCAAAGTATTGCGAAGGCTTTTAAAGAAAATCGCGAAAAGCTAGAAAAATCTGCTGAGAAGTTTACACAAACCCTTTCGGCAAGTGAAATTGAAAAGTATGGCCTCACCCCTACTGAAAACCCTTTCGAAAAAAAATTACTTGATGACATGTTTACGACCATGTCTCAGCGATTTGATAAAAAAAATGGAGGAATGGGAGAAGCTCCAAAATTTCCGATGCCTTCTAATTGGACTTTTCTTTTACGTTATTATAAAGCCACAAAAAATGAATTAGCCCTTCAACAAATCAATAAAACATTAGAAAACATTGGCTACGGGGGCATCTATGATCAAGTTGGAGGAGGTTTTGCGCGCTATTCTGTTGATGCAGAATGGTTTGCTCCTCATTTTGAAAAAATGTTGTATGACAATGCTCAATTAGTAAGTGTATATTCAGAAGCTTATCTCCTAACAAAAAATCCTTACTACAAAACGATTGTAGAAGAAACCATAAACTGGCTGCAAAAGGAAATGATGAGTGATGAGAATGGTTTTTATTCCTCTTTAGATGCCGATAGTGAAGGCGAGGAGGGGAAATATTATGTATGGAAATACAATGATTTCGAAAAAGTATTGGGTAGTGATGCTCCGGTTATGGCAGCTTATTACAATGTAACTACAAAGGGAAACTGGGAACATGGTAATAACATACTTCATCGAGACGAATCAAATGCAGTATTTTCCGAAAAAGAAAATATATCACAAGACGATTTAGCTGAAATTATTCTCAAATCGAAATCAAAACTCTACAAAGCACGCGAAAAACGTGTTCGTCCTGGGCTAGATGATAAAATATTACTAGGGTGGAATGCGGTTATGGCGAAGGGGCTAATAGATGCTTACAATGCTTTTTCTGAAAAACAATATTTAGAACTAGCGCTTAAAAACATTCAATTTATTGAAGAAAATATGCGTGAAGGAAACAATTTGTTCCGCAATTACAAAAGTGGTAAAGCATCAATACCAGCATATCTGGAAGATTATGCGTTATATATTGATGCTTTAAATGCCCTATATCAAAGTACTTTTGATGAACAGTACCTGGAAATAGCAGATCAACTTTTACAGTATGTCATTAGTAATTTTTACGATCAAAAGGAGGGACTGTTTTTTTACACAAATAATGATAGTGAAGACCTTATCGCTCGTAAAAAAGAAATTTTCGATAATGTAATCCCCTCATCCAATTCAATTATGGCTATAAACCTTCATGTATTGGGTACTATTTTGGATAAGAAAGAATATCACGATCTATCAGATAAAATGCTATCACAAATTGCGGGAATTATAACTTCAAATACAGGTCATCTTTCCAATTGGGCAACTTTGTATAGTTATAAAGTGCAATCTACTCCTGAGATTGTAATCATTGGTGAAAATGCAGATGAAATTAGAGCTTCAATTACAGCGCATTATATTCCAAACAAGGTGCTATTAGGGAATATTGAAAATACTGAAAGCAGCTTGCCGTTAATGGATGGGAAATATGCTATCGATGGCAAAACAACTATTTATGTTTGTTTTAATAAAACATGTAAACTTCCTGTATTCGAGGTGGAAGATGCACTAAAACTAATAAAGGGCAATTTTTAATTGCCCTTTATAGAGATAAAAGTTGTTGTTCTTGAGTTTTGAGTATTTATAATTTTATCTCTTTTGATTCCGTTTTGTTTCCGTTCTTAATCTGGAAAATATATGTGCCCTTTGCCAACTTTGATAAATTAGCAATTCCCGAAGAGTTGTAACCTGCACCCACTTTTTTCTCAAATAATTTCTCCCCCGAATCATTTTTTAAAATGAGGTATACATCTTCCGAGGGAGCAAAGTAGGAGAACTTTACTTTGTTATCTTCAATTTCAGATATATAAGCAGAAAACGCTGGTAAAATTGTTTTTTCATCTTTCACCTCAACGATATTTTTAATTTTTTCATCACCTGCCTTTATTTTAAAAGTATACATCCCATCATCTAAATTCGAAAAATCAAATGTCTGCATAAATCCAGTAGTAGGCTTATACCATTTAGTAAAAATGACTTCGTTTTTTTTATCCAAAACTGCTAACCTAACCTTTCCATCTTCGGGTAATTTTAATCCCAAAATAAATTTTTGAGAATTAGTGATATGATTTAACTCATAACTTACTTTACTTGTTGTTGTTACTGTCACTAATTCGTCACCTGTTGGAGTAGTTGCAAATGCAGAAATAGTTGTGATAACGAAAGCGCATGCCATTGCAAGAGCAATTCTGGTTTTTTTTAATGTTTTCATGTTGTTGTTTTTTGAGTTGTACTAATATGACCAACAACAACATAACAACTGCAATGCCAAAACCAAAAAACCTTGTATTTGACCGCTTAGGAGTATATGGCGAATTTTTATGTCCGCTTATTTTTTAAAAAGTGTTTGATTTCGAACACATAACCTTTCGCAAGGTTATTCGTACTAGTTTTTTTTAAGTTATCTTATAAAAGCTATTTCCTTAAAATTAAAAAACTCATCCCCTTCATCTGTTTCAACATGCAATTGTCCTATTGGATTTATCCCTTGTATCGTTCCTGAAAAAAGATGTCCCTTACGGCTAAATGTATGTAGCTCCCTATTCCAATAAAGGTTGCTTTCATAATCTTCTATAAGTTGATGATAAGCGTTATTTCTAAATAGTTGAAAATATCTTTTTTCAAATGCTAAAACTAACGATTCAAGACACTCACCAAGTGAAAAATGTTGACCTGTAGCTAATTTTAATGAGGTAGCATTATCAACTTCAAATTCTACTTGATTTACATTTAATCCTACACCTATTACGGTACTCTCAATTTGACTGGATCTTACTGTATTACTAGTCAATATTCCAGCGATTTTTTCATCACCTACATAAACATCATTCGGCCACTTCACCTTTACCTTATTGGGGAGGAACTTTGCAATAAAATCACAAATTGCAAGTGAAGAGATAACATTTAACATAAAATGGTCTTTAATAGCTAATAAACTGGGCTTTAGTATAATAGAAAAAGTAAGATTCATTTCTTGTTGCGACTCCCAGCGATTACCTAATTGACCTCTGCCATCGGTTTGTTTATCTGTAATTACGATAGTTCCTTCATGAGCAACGTCATTTTTTAGTAATTCCGAAGCAATATCGTTAGTCGAGTGACAACTTGGCACAAATACAACCTCTTTCCCTATAAAAAATGGTTTGGCAAGATTTTTATACAATGATTTTCGTAGTTTTGTTAATACAAACCAAAGATAGTGAATGACAGCAAATAAAAATTCCTCTCTTTCCAAAAAGATGAGTGAGGTGGTAGTGAAGGGAATGCAAGAAAAAAAGGCCTCTGACATTGTCGTAATGGACTTAAGGAAGATAAAAAACGCAATTGCAGATTTTTTTGTGATATGTTCAGGGTCTTCCGATACACAGTTAGATGCGATTACCGACTCGGTAGATGATGAAGTTTACAAAGTGTTTAATGAACATCCGTGGCACTCAGAAGGTAAAACAAATAGAGAATGGATGTTACTGGACTATGCCAATGTGGTAGTACATGTATTCAGAAAAGATAGACGTGAATTTTATGCACTTGAAACCCTATGGGGTGATGCCCAAATATCACACATTGAAGAATAAAATATTTTCGAACTAAAGACGACTACACTTGTAGGAAAGAAAAAGAAATAGAGATAATGGCTGATAACAATAATAATAAACTGAAGAATAACATGCCGCAGAAACCCGGGTATCAAATGTGGGTGATCATCATCTTAATTGGACTCATTTTTAGCGTAGCATACTTCAATCAAGGTAGTGGAGCGATCATTATCACTAAAAGCAAGTTTGAGGACATGCTCACGAGCAATGATGTAAGAAGAATTGTACTCATTCGAAATCAAAATGTAGTAGAAGTTACCTTAAAAACCGAAGCACTAGAAAATGCTAAATACAAAAGTGAATTAGACAACAAAGGATCTTTTGGTTTATCGGCAGGACCACATTACATGTATAAAATTGGATCCATCGAAAGTTTTGAACGTTTTTATAGTGAACTAAACACGAAGTTAACACAAAATGGTATTGATACCGTTGATCTAGAGATTGATGAAAAAGGAGATGTTACTGGAATGATTTTTCAATGGGGGATCTTTTTTGCACTCTTATTTGGGTTTTGGTTTTTGATGCGTAAAATGACTGGTCAAGGAGGCCCTGGCGGACAGATTTTTAACATAGGGAAATCGAAAGCAGCATTGTTCGATGCTGATAACAAAGTAAAAATTACATTTGACAATGTCGCTGGACTCGAAGAAGCAAAAGAAGAAGTAAAAGAAATTGTTGATTTTCTTAAAACGCCAGACAAGTTCACAAAACTAGGTGGTAAGATACCCAAAGGAGCATTACTAGTAGGCCCTCCTGGTACAGGAAAAACATTATTAGCTAAAGCAGTAGCAGGTGAAGCAGCGGTACCTTTCTTTACCTTATCAGGTTCTGATTTTGTAGAAATGTTTGTTGGAGTTGGTGCTGCTCGTGTACGAGATTTATTTAAGCAAGCCAAAGAAAAAGCTCCATGCATCGTTTTTATCGATGAAATCGATGCCATAGGTCGTTCGAGAGGAAAAGGGCAAATGCCTGGCTCTAACGATGAGAGAGAAAACACTTTAAACTCTTTATTAGTAGAAATGGATGGGTTTTCTACCGATTCGGGAGTAATTATACTTGCGGCTACTAACCGTCCAGATGTATTAGATTCAGCTTTATTACGCCCTGGTAGATTTGACAGGCAAATCAGCATTGACAAACCCGACATCGTAGGTAGAGATGCTATTTTCAAAGTGCATTTAGAGCCTTTGAAAATGGACAAACATGTAGATTCAAAAAAATTAGCCGCTCAAACACCTGGTTTTGCTGGAGCGGAAATTGCTAATGTATGTAACGAGGCCGCACTTATAGCAGCTCGAAAAGATAAGGAACATGTTGGAATGGATGACTTCCAAGATGCCGTTGACCGTGTAATTGGTGGGTTAGAAAAGAAAAGCAAAATCATTTCTCCAGAAGAAAAGAAAATTGTTGCCTATCATGAAGCGGGTCATGCTGTAGCAGGTTGGTTTTTAGAACATGCAGATCCTTTAGTGAAGGTAAGTATCGTCCCTAGAGGTGTAGCTGCGTTAGGTTATGCGCAATACTTGCCTAAAGAACAATTCTTGTACCAGACCGAACAATTACTTGACGAAATGTGTATGGCACTAGGAGGAAGAGCAGCAGAAGAACTTATTTTTGGAAAAATTTCGACTGGTGCCTTGAGTGACTTAGAACGTATTACAAAAATGGCCTATAGTATCGTAACGATTTATGGCATGAACGATGAAATTGGAAATATTTCATATTATGACTCAAAACAATCTGAATACAATTTTAATAAACCGTATTCAGAAGCCACAGCCGAAAAAATTGATGTTGAGGTGAAGAAAATAATAGATACGTCATATAAGCGTAGTAAAGAGCTATTAAGCAAACGAAAAGAGGAATTAGAGATTATTGCGAAAGAGCTTTTGGAGAAAGAAATAATATTTCAAGCTGATTTAGAACGATTAATAGGTAAGCGACCTTTTGAACATCAAACTAATTATGACACCTATACTAATGGCAAATCCATTGAGACGATCAAAAGTGAAGAATCAAAGTCAACTACTTCAGTTGATTCTGAAAAAGTAACTCCTAAAACAGAAGATACATCAAGCTCAGTGCCATCAACTTCCGAAGATGTAAAATAAGAAAAGAGATTATCAGTTATAATTAACTGAAAAATACATACTCATTTAAGAGATTTTAATAAGGCAATCTGTTGATTGCCTTATTTTTTTTTATCTTCGACCAACTATATATTCATGTCAATTGCATTAGATACTATTCCCATAGGCAAAAAAATATACTTTGCCTCCGACTTCCACTTAGGCGTTCCCTCTAAAGAGGAAAGCCTTCTGCGAGAACAAAAAATTGTTAGATGGATGGATCAAATTAAACCCAGTGCACATGCTGTGTTCTTTTTGGGCGATATTTTTGATTTTTGGTTCGAATACAAATGGACTATCCCAAAGGGGTTTATTCGATTTCAAGGAAAATTAGCTGAATTTGTTGATCAAGGTATTCCCGTTTATTTTTTTACGGGCAATCATGACATGTGGATGTTTGACTATTTTTCTGAAGAATTAGGCATTCCAATTTTCAGGAAAAACGAACAATTTGAAGTAAATGGCAAGAAATTCTTTATTGGACATGGAGATGGTCTTGGCCCTGGAGACAGCATGTACAAACTACTTAAAAAAGTATTTGCCAATAAAATATGTCAATGGCTTTTTGCTAGAATTCACCCTAATTTAGGAATGAGCATTGCCAACATGTGGTCTAGAAATAGCCGTATCAACAGCACTAAGAAAGAAGAAAAGCAATTTGGTGAAGAGGAACACCTATTCACATACAGTAAAGCGCAAGAAAAAATAGCACATCACGATTTTTACATTTATGGACATCGCCATTTGCCATTAGACATGGTGGTAAGTAAAAATAGTAGGTATATCAACCTAGGAGAATGGGTGAACCATTATTCCTATGCCGAATTTGATGGAAAAGAATTGAGCTTGAGGTATTTCGAAAAAGAATAAAAAACCAATACTTCGTCTATATTGGCTCGGAAGTAACCTCCGAGCCAATGGGTTCTTTACAATAAAAACCCAAGACTCGATTTAAAAAAATCAAGCCTTGGGTTACAAAAATTGAATCGGTATTAGTCCCAATTATATTTTTATATAAATCTTCTTTTTATCCATGATGTACCCCACTACCCAACATCCCGCTACATGGGTTAGTGCAAATAAAAATGACCCAAATTTATCACTGCCAATTGGCTGAAAAACAGTACTGAAAAGCCATGAATATATGTTTTGATCACCAATATGAAATTGGAAATACGTTTTTACCCAAATGATAGAAAGTACATAAATAAATAGGGTGTTCTTTCCAAATACCAAGAATGGCTCTATCCACTTGTCTTTATGTTTTATATCGATGATATAGATTAGAAACGCCATAAGTACTGCTCCTAGACCTGACGTCACCAATACAAAGCTACTAGTCCATAATGACTTATTTATTGGAAATACCAAGTCCCATGCGTAGCCAGTAATCACCAACAAATTGCCTATTAGGAATAGAGTTGCTACAAGATCTATTTGTTTTTTTGACTGTATTAATTTGCCAAATAAGTAACCTGCTATTACACTTGCTACTGAGGGTAGTGTACTTAGAAACCCTTCAGGATCGAACGGAATACCTTTGCCATGCCATAAATGGTCTCCACCCAACAACCAAAGGTCGAAACGAAGAACAGCATTGTTCTCTAACCCGTATGGATCATTACCTGTACTGAACAGTAATAATAATGCCCAGTACCCAAAAAGGATTATCCCCGAAGAAATAAGAAGGGACTTAATACTTGTAATATTTCGTATGATGATACTTGCGAAAAAGTAGGCTAAGGCAATTCGTTGTAAAACGCCTAAAATTCTAAATTCAGCCCAATTTACATTTGTAAAAGGAAAAGCCCTCATAGCCATGCCTATCAAAAAGATAAGGATGGTTCGTTTGAATACTTTGATATAAAATTCTTTCGCAGGCTGTGTACTGTATTTTTTAAAGGAAAAACTCATAGAGAGCCCTACTGCTATTAGAAAAAAAGGGAAAACTAAATCCGTTGGTGTGTATCCATGCCAATCGGCATGAGCTAGAGGGCTAAATAAATGCGACCAACTGCCGGGGGTATTTACCAGAATCATAAAGGCAACGGTCATGCCCCTGAAAACATCAAGGGATTTTAATCGTTCGGTTTGTAAACTAGACATAAATGTATGTTTTATAAAAAAATTATTAATAGGTTCTTTTTTTGACTACCAATGCGTTTTTTCGGCTAAACTCATTCTTATAAATCCATCCAAGATCGTTATCATCACATCAAAACACAAGTCGTAATAAACTTGAAACTATACAAACACATTGACTATAAAAAGTTAAAACCGCCCTTTTATGATTTTCAACCTACTTTAAAGAGATTACGCATTGATAATCAAGTGCTTTATTTTTAGTACTCTATTCAAATACAAAGACTGATGTACTCAAATTACGTAGATTTAGATCCTTTTAATACGTAGACTGATACACTCGAAGTACGTAGACTGAGCACTCGAAGTCAAGTATCTTAACTTTTGTTCTCTTTTAAAAGTATGCTCATCTATAGCCAGGAATATGAGGGCAGGTAAAAACGGTTGCAATCTTTAGACCCACATTATGCAATAACATTTCTATTACATAATGTGGGTTCAAGTAAATTATAGGTTGAAAAAAGCAAAAACTATGTGCCTTGTCTGTAACCTTCTCAGTAAACTGGAAATCTGTTACTTGCCGTCACATCCAGGCGTAGCATCAATATCTGATGCTAAACGTATATTGTTAAGTCCAATATCTACTCCTTCGCCAGCTGTAACCATGAAAGCAGTACTGACTTTACTCATGTCTACACCAAGATTAGCAAAGCAACTTAGGCTTATACGATATTCTTGCCATTCATTCGCTGCTATACTGATATCGACCGTTTTATCACAAGAGGAGCCTTGATTGCATCCCATACTAATTTTGACAACCGCATCGCTAGCTTTAAATGATTTAGCTGAGAATGTCAGTTCCATCGCCCCATTGGTTTGGCGTGACATATCGCTAGGCGAAGCCGCACTCACCCGAACTTGGTCATTGTCTGATTTAGTCCATTTTATTCGCAAAGCATCTTCTTGTGCCTCGTGATCAGCTTTGCTAATAATCAGCCCACCGACAGATGTAGGAAAGCTACCTATTTGTTTGCTCAATTCGCCTGAGTTCAGCCACAGAGTCCATGGTGCAATAGGTGCACCTTTACTGTAAAAATTATCCGTTGAAGCTAAATCAATATTTTCTAAGCCTGAGTCTTCTGAAAGTTGATTGACTATCGTAGTGTTTTCATAAGTGAGACCATAACCTAGCTTAAACAATGCTGCTGCGTCTTCTGACA
>JAOULS010000280.1 GCA_029881895.1 Cyclobacteriaceae bacterium
AGATACATCTTCAACGGAATTTATCCCTCCACCAACCGTAAAAGGAATATTTATTTCCAAGGCTATATTTTTCACCAATTCAATTAATGTGGCTCTGTTTTCAATTGTAGCAGTTATGTCTAAAAACACCAACTCATCTGCGCCTTGCTCTACATAGTTTTTAGACAACTCGATTGGATCGCCCGCATCTATTATGTCCACAAAATTGATTCCTTTTACCGTGCGTCCATTTTTAATATCTAGGCAAGGTATAATTCTTTTTTTCAACATAATTTCTGCAATTCATTTAACGTAATATTACCTTCATAGATGGCCTTACCTACTATTGCTCCTTCACACCCAATTTCCTTTAATCTTTCCAAATCATTGATTGAAGAAACTCCTCCACTCGCTATTAAATTAACATTCGTTTTATCTATTATTTCTTTATAAAGTTCATTAGAAGTGCCTTGTAACATTCCATCTTTTGCGATATCAGTACAAATAACATTCTTCACCCCTTTTTTTTCGTAATTCAATATAAAATCTACGACATCCAATGCCGAACTTTCTAACCACCCATTCGTTGAGATCATTCTATCCATACAATCAGCGCCTAGAATGATTTTTTCAGCACCGTAGGTACTTAGCCAATTTAAAAATAATTCAGGATTACTTACCGCAATACTACCTCCAGTAATTTGTGCTGCACCATTTTCAAACGCTATTTTTAAATCTTCATCAGACTTCAGCCCTCCTCCAAAGTCAATTTTAAGATTCGTTTTTGAAGTGATTGATGATAGTACTTTATGGTTCACTATATGTTTTGATTTAGCGCCATCTAAATCAACAACATGCAAAAATTGAATGCCATTCGCTTCAAATTCCTTGGCTACTTCTAGTGGATTTTCATTATACACTTTTTTTGTATTGTAATCGCCTTTCGACAGACGTACACATTTTCCATCAAGGATATCAATTGCGGGTATTATTCTCATAATTCTAAGAAGTTTTTTAAAATTTTCTCTCCAATTCCTGCTGATTTTTCTGGATGAAATTGAGTAGCATAAAAATTATTTTTTTGCATTCCTGTACTAAAAGGGGTTATGTAATTACATGTTGCCACGGTTTGGTTATTTACCTCGGCATAATAGCCATGCACATAATACACATCATCATCGATTGAAACATCTTTAAAGATTTTTCCACCTACAACATCAAAATTATTCCATCCCATGTGGGGTACTTTATCTGTTTGAGGAAATTTTTTAACTTTTGTATTGAAAATCCCTAAACATTTTGTGTCTCCTTCTTCACTATGCTCACACATCAAATGAAGCCCTAAACAAATGCCAAGTATGGGCTTCTCAATAGCAACGATTATCTTATCTAATTTTTTTTGAATCAAATATTTCATTGCTGTGCTCGCTTCTCCAACACCTGGAAAAATAACCTTATCAGCAGCAAGAATAGTTTCAGGGTCATCTGTAATAACACTTTGGTAGCCTAATCGGGTTAGCGCATTTTGTACAGAGCTAATATTACCTGCATTATATTTAATTATCGCTATCATAGTATTCCTTTTGTACTTGGTATTGAAAAAGTATTCGTTTTAGATTTCGCCATTTTAATGGCTTTCGCGAAAGCTTTAAAAATAGACTCAATCTTATGGTGTTCGTTGTCTCCTTCTGCCTTTATATTCAAGTTACATTTGGCAGTGTCACTAAACGATTTAAAGAAATGAATAAACATTTCAGTAGGCATTTCACCCACCATCTCTCTTTCAAATTTTGCTTCCCAGACCAACCAAGGTCTGCCTCCAAAATCAATTGCTACCTGAGCCAAACATTCATCCATTGGTAACAGAAAGCCATAGCGCTCTATTCCTTTTTTTGAGCCTAGTGCTACTACGAATGCTTCACCTAATGCCAATGCTACATCTTCAATGGTGTGGTGTTCATCAATTTCTAGGTCACCTTTTACAAGTACAGTTAAGTCCATATTGCCATGTTTAGCAATTTGCTCCAGCATGTGATCGAAAAAACCTATCCCAGTAGAAATATTTTTATTCCCTGCACCATCTAAATTTATTTCAATTTTGATGTCCGTCTCATTCGTCTTTCTGTCAACCGTTGCCGTTCTTGGCTTTGCCTTTAAAAAAGCATATATCTCAGACCAGTTTATAGTTACTAGTTCCGCTTCTGTTTCATTTTCTTCACCAATGTAAATGGCCTTACAATTCAAGTTTTTTGCCAACTCAACATCTGTCAGGCGGTCTCCAATCACGTAAGAGTTAGCTAAATCATAGTCCCCAAAAATATATTTATTAAGCAAACCTGTTCTGGGTTTTCGTGTAGGCGCATTGTCTTCGGGAAAACTTTTATCAATCAATATTTCATTGAACTCAATTCCTTCATTTTTAAACGCCTGAATAATTTTATTTTGTGCTGGCCAAAAAGTTTCCTCGGGAAAAGAAGTTGTTCCTAACCCATCTTGATTTGTCACCATCACCAATTCAAAATCCAACTCAAGTGCTATTTTGGATAACCATTGAAATACACCTGGGTAAAATTCCAATTTTTCTAAACTATCCAATTGATAATCTACTGGAGGCTCAATAACTAACGTCCCGTCTCTGTCAATAAAAAGTACTTTTTTCATCTATTTATATTTTTCAAACCATTTAACAACTTTTCATTTTCTTCGGGCGTTCCAATTGAAATCCGAATACAGTTATTAATAACATTATTTCTATTTCTTGTAATTATTTTTTGAGCTACTAATTCAGCATAAATAGCATTGGCATTTATCACTTCTACCAGTAAAAAATTAGCTTCAGAAGGATATATTTTTACAATCAAGTTGAGTTGGTTTAATGCTTCAATTAATTGCTCCTTTTCTTTCAGAATAACATTTATATTATTCTGAAACGTGTCGAAATCATCCAGTGCATTTATGGCCGCTTTTTGATTAAGTTCACTCACATTATAAGGAGGTTTTACCCTATTCATCAGTTGAATTATTTCCTTACTTGCATATGCTACCCCAACTCTTGCACCGGCTAGCCCCCAAGCTTTACTAAACGTTTGACTGACTATTAAATTAGAGTACCGCTCTATTCGGTTGATCCAAGAAGTGGATGCGCTAAAATCGATGTACGCTTCATCTATAATTACAATGCCTCTAAATTTATGTAACAAATATTCAATATCATTTTCATTAATTAGGTTACCTGTTGGATTATTTGGCGAACATAAAAAAAGCACCTTGTATGTACTATCAACCAAATAATTATCCATCTTGGATCGATCTATTTGAAATTCTTTTGACAGTGGTATTTTAGTCAATTTTACATCGTTAATGGCTGCAGAAACGTCATACATCCCATACGTTGGTGAAAAGGTAAGTGCCTTGTCTGTTTTTGGATTACAAAAAATTCGGTATACCAAATCAATCACTTCATCACTCCCATTACCGATGAAAACATTCTTAGTATCAACCTTTTTTAGTATAGCTAATTTTTGTTTTAGTGATTTTTGATATGGATCTGGATACCTATTCAGCTCTCCAAAGGGGTTTTCATTAGCATCTAGAAAAACACCTGAAGCACCACTAAATTCATCTCTAGCACTAGAATAAGGCACTAGCGATAGAATGTTTTTTCTTACTATATTTTCT
>JAOULS010000279.1 GCA_029881895.1 Cyclobacteriaceae bacterium
GTAGGATTTAGCTTTTCTGTTTCTTCTACCTGTACTACTAAACGATCAATTTGATGATAATTTTTTGTGCTTGATTTATCATCATCACTTCCTCCTCCTGTAATCATCACCATACCACCTCCCCCTCTATTGGCACTTTCTATCATTTGTTGTGTTATTAAATCACGATTTTCGTAACGAACCAACACTGTTTGCAATGGTGTATATACATCCATATTATAATCTCGAATTCCTAGATTAGAAATACTGGACTCAGAGATTAAACGTTCTTTTAGTACACCAATAATGCGAAGCCATTGATTTCCGCATTTAATTTGTTTGCCTAACGGATTCTCTGTAGGGAAAAATTTAGTGCTTACGCTCTTTCCAATAATACAAACAGGCTCTCCTTTTATGAGTTGCTGCTCATTAAACATAGCTCCTTCAAATAACTCAAAATTGCTTATTTGAAAGTACGCAGGTTCTACCCCTACTAGTTTAGCAGATCTTCTAGTACCTCCTTTAATAATGTGAGTTTCTAATAAAATTTCAGGACTTACTTTTGTGATGTTAGGAATAATTTTTTTTACAGCCTCAACATCCCTAAGCGTTAAGCCTGGAGAAAATTTCTTTTTTTCTTTTTCTCCTAGTTCTTCTTCTACACTTTCATCCGCCTGTTCAACTATTGGCTTTACAATAATATTGTTTACACCTACGAGCTTTATTTGTTCTAGAATTTCCTCCTGAGCCCCAGCTCCAATAGCTAGCATAGCTATTACAGCTGCTACACCAAATATTATTCCCAATGCAGTGAGCATGGAACGTAGTTTGTTAGCTAGTACAGCTTCAAAAGCAATATAGAAATTGGCTAATAATCGTTCTCGCATCATGAACTATTTACCCCCTCTTTTTTTTCCTCCTCCACGCATCCCTTTCATTTGGCTGGCAGGAATTTTTTTGCCATTGGGTAAAGTAATCATTTCTTCTTCGGGTTCTTCTTCAATTTCTTCGGCCTCTGGTTGTGAACGTTTACCATCCATTTCAGGAATTAATATTACCTCATCATCTTCATACCCATTAGGTATGGATAAATAAACTTTTTCTTTTTCTTCTAAACCTGCTAATATAATAGCTTCATCGGTATTAGTGTCTCCAACTTGAACTTCTTGTTTTATGGTTTTTATACCATCCTTTTTAAACACATAAGTTATAGAGTCAAATTGACTATGGAGACACTCCAATGGAATAAACATGGCGTCTTCAACCGTTTTAGCTATAATTGAGTTGCTAGTGGTCATTGCTGGGCGCAAAAGAGGGTCAGAACCTGCCAATTGTATATTCACTTGAAAAACCTTGGCATCAGAATTTGGACGCTGCTCTCCTACATTAGCTACACTTATTACTTTCCCTTTCAATTTTTTCTCGGGAAATGCATCTAACCCTACTTCAACCATTTGTCCTGTCTTTACTTTTCGAACATCCACTTCATTAATAAACGTTTTTGACATCATGATAGAAAGGTCAGGTAAAGTTGCCACTACTGGATTCCAAACACCTATTTGAGATCCAGCCTTTATTGGTTTTCCGTCCCAATCTTTTTTATATATAAGCATTCCGTCTTCAGGAGCTACAATTCTAAATGATTGCATCATCGCTGACATTCCTTCCAATTCTCTTCGGGCTTTTGTTAATGTAGCACCTACTTCATTCATTTTTGCTACATTCTGACGTTGTTTAATTTTGTAGTTTTCTTTTGCTTGATCGTAAGCTCTTTTAGCTTTATCTAAGTTTATTTCTTCTTGTTTTATTGTAGCTGGAGGTTCAAATTGAGATTGTTCTAACTTAATTTCCTGCTCTTCAACACCGTATTTTAAATTAATGAGTTCATCTCTTGCTTGACGCATTTGTAATGTTGTATCCAGTTGCGTTTGAATATACTTTGAGTTTTCTTGTTCCACCTTCGTTTCTGCATCCTTCATCTTGGTGGTTAAGTCTGATGGGTCTAGACTAGCTACAAAATCTCCTTTTTTCACTTCGGTTCCTTCATCAATTATCTCCTGAATGTTAACCTGATAAATACGGAAATTCCTTAGCCCTGATGGTCCCATGATTTTTACTGAGTTTTTTGCTTCTAACTCACCCGTAGTAGTGATGTTAACATTAAACACATCTCGCTTAACCTCAACCATGATGTCTGTTAAACTATCGTTTTGAGACCCTCTTACAGCAAAGAATATAATTATCAATCCGATTAATATACCTCCTGTAATTAATACTTTTTTATTCATAGCATTTTAAAAATTAAGTAAAGCAAGGTATTAACCCTTGCTTTACAAAGTTAGATAAATACAAGTTAATATAATTACCACCCAAACAACTAAAAAACCAGTTATAAAATCAAACGTATTATTTTGCTGAATATTGGGAAGTGTTAATTATTCTTTTTCACCTTTACCATATCCATGGCTTTATCCTTGGTTAATTTCCCTGTATTGTAGTCGCTAAGCACTGATGCTTTTACAGTTACTTCAATCGATTTAGGCATATTACATCCATTACATTGGGTAAGTTTCACATTAAACATAAGCATTTCTTCCTGTTTTAGGCTTTTGATGGTTCTGCCATAGTCAAGCATATTTTCTATTAATGATTGTTCAAAATCAGGATACATTGCTTCCACTTTTTTATCTCTTTCAATTTGTGTTAAACCGCTTTCCCTTGTAGTACGAATAGTATGCAAACCATCATTACTATTGGAGGAATAAACTTTCATGCTAAAAATAACACCAAAATCCTCCATTCGTTCGTAATGTAATGCATGACGCATACTATAGTAGGTTTGTGAAAAATCGGGTTCGTATAATCTAGAGAAGATGCTAGAAAATATTTCAAGATCTTTTTCTTTTTCAGTGTTAACTTCTTTCTCAGTTATCACTATTTTTTCAAAAGCCTTTTCTCTTGAAAGCTTTCCTTGCTTGTATGCTATCAAATCACTTTTTAGTATTTGTGCTGACTTAATTTTTCTTGTGCTTTCAGCTTCTATACTATTATCAAACCAAATTACATCTTTTCCTTTTGTAGTAATCATGATTTTATCAGTTGGCTTCAACTGACCTATCAAATCGGCATAGTCAACCAAGAAAGTTTTCATTGTTTCTTCAATTCGAACATCCGATCCTTCTTCCCATTTCACTTCATTATTCATGACTTTTTCTCTGCGTTCCCTCATTCTTTCTTGATCCTCTCTCATCCTCAATTGTTCTTTTTGTACTCTTTTCATTTCTTCGCCTACCCTTTCCATTTCAGCTTTTATCTTTTCTTTCTGCACCATAATTAGTTGATCATCATTTTTATCTGTAGTAACCGAATATGAAAAATTTTCTCCTCTTGGCGTCTTAATCATAGTCATATCATTGGATTTCATTATAAATGAATAATTAGGCAGATTGAAAATTACTCCATATCCTTCCAAGTAATTTCCTTTTACTTTACTACCAAAGAAAAACCCCCTGTTATCTGGTCGTAGTAGTGTCGATAAAATATTCTCTGCAATCTCGATATCCCTATCCATCCGTTCCATATCAATAGTTTGTGCTTTTGCTGTTCCTACTATCATTAATAATCCCATGATAGTGCTTAATGTAATGCTTTTAAATTTTTCCATTTTCCTAATTATTT
>JAOULS010000045.1 GCA_029881895.1 Cyclobacteriaceae bacterium
TATGCGATCCTAGGTTTAATATTACTTATAGCGCTAACTGACCAAAATGAAAATTCATGTAAGTTTATAGCCAAACTTGCTTTAGGGTAAAAGTATAGTTGGTTAGCATCACCATTGTTTGTTGACTTATCACCCCTAATACCAAATGTACCAATTATTTGGTCGTTAAAATTCACCTCTTCTTGTGCATAGAACCCTTTGTCTTGTTGAGGAACTAATATTTGTTGAGTAGCAATATTTGTAGATTGTCCCAAATTAGTTTGTGAGCCATTTAAACCTGTTGCAGTAGTTATTACAGTATTTCTATCAAATCGTTGCATGAAATTACCTACCTGCGTTGTAAAACTTAAGCCATTCCCCATATAATATGAATGCACCAAAGTAGCTGATATATTATAATTGGTATTTACTGTACTTCCTGAAATAGAAACTCCTTGTAATGAAGTTGGGTCTCTGAAATAGGACAGTTCTTGTGGGAAAATACTAGTTGTACGTAATGTGTATTGATCAAAACCACCTTGTAATATAAGTTTAAGTTGGGTTTTGTCATTTGTGATTATTTTTACATTTGAAGTTGCTCCTCCTACAAAACGATTCACTTTTTCTTGATTGGTAGTGAGTGCAACTGTCTCTAATACATTTGATCCAGCACCACCTTGAGGGTAAGCACCGTCTACTGGTGATAAATCTTCCCAAGGGTAGGTGAAGGCCATTGCATAGCCAACATTTCTGTTTGCATTTCCATTGTTGAAAAACCCTCTATCGGCAGTTGAATTAATATAGTTTGTGGTTACATATAAATCTAACCAATCAGTAAATTCTTGTCCTACATTTAATCTTATAGAACCTTTTTCATACCCAGTATTATCAACTAATCCTGGTTCGTTTTTGTAGGTCATACCTAGAAAATAATCTGACTTACCGTTACCTCCAGATACTGAAAATCTAGAAGTAGATGATACTCTTGTATGATCATATAATTCTGCCTCATAATCTGTTAAATTAGATACATTACCACCAAAAGCAGCCGCTTCAGTTGCATCCCAGTCTCTCATTCCTAGAAGCCTAGTTGGTTTTCTTAGTCCTACTGTTTGAGCAAATGATACTTGAGCATCACCTGATTCGCCCCTTTTTGTAGTAATAATTACAACACCACCAGCAGCTCTAGAACCATATATTGCTGCAGCAGAAGCTCCTTTTAGTATTTCGATGTTTGCAATATCTTCTGGATCAATGTCAGCAATTCTATTTGATGCATCATCTTGATTTGTAGAAGGGTTTCCTCCTCCTGCTGCTTGACTTACGATATTATTACCCATAGAAACAGACGAATTATCCATATATACTCCATCCACAATGTATAGTGGTTGTTGATCACCAAATATAGAAGTAACTCCACGAAGCCTCATTGACATACCTCCTCCTGGTGCTCCAGAGTTAGCTTTAATGTCTGCTCCTTTAAATTTACCATATAAAGCGGCATCCATATTTGATTGATTAGTAATACCTGTTAGCTCTTTTGCCGAAACAGAAGCTACGGAGTTAGCAAGGTTGGATCGTTTTATAGATGTACCTAGTCCTGAAATAACAACTTCTTCTAAATTTGTAATATCTTCACTAAGACTCACATTGTAAGTAGTATTTTCCGCAGAATTGGATATCGTCACTTCTTCAGTAGTATAGCCAATAAAGGAAAATAATAATACGCTTCCGTCCGAAGCGCTAATGGTATAATTACCATTAATATCTGTTAATGTTCCTGTCGTAGTCCCTTTAATGACGACATTCACTCCAGGAAGCTCTCCTCCTGAATACACATCTGTAACTTTTCCCGAAATACTTGTTTGGGAAAATGCTGACCCTGAATACAATAGTAAGCAGAGTAGACTAAATAAATAGTAGTGTTTTTTCATAGTACGTTTATTTTATGTTTAACTCGAAAAGTAATATAATATTTTGTGATTACATAGTTTTCAGTCCATATATGATGAATGGCTGTATATTACAATGTAATATATTTATGAATTTTCCTTTTAAATCAACGATTATTACTTAGTAGAGAGGTAGAACCAAAACTATTAGATGATGATTTTAATATGGTTTCCATAATACTACTCACCACCTAAAATGGAATGATATTGAGGGATGTTTTTCAGTACACCTATGGCACTAATAAGTTGGGGATCCATTTTTAAAGAGGATTGTACTCTTCCTCGTTCATAATAATAATGTGCAGTAATGTCTTGCTCGATGATCCTTGATATTTGATTTTGATAGGTGGTCAGTAAAACCGATTTTTCTTTATTTATTATACCTCTAAGCCTTGTTAAGTTATGTTCTATATCTGTAAAATAGTTTTCTTTTTTTGCAAGTTTTTCTATACTATCCAATTGTAGTTCAGTTTCTGGTTGATAGACAAAGTTTCGTGTTTTTAACCACAATGTAAATTCTTCATATTCGGAATTTGAAAGTGAAAATTTGTCTGCTGGTAATATTCTGTCATGCTTATAAAAGTACTCTGTTGCATAGTCAAATGTATGACCTTCTAAATATAGCGAAGCAGAAATTGATGCCATTTTTTCACTTGGGGTGATGATGTCTGGATCTACTCCTCCACCGTCATAAACGATTCGCCCTCCTTTTGTTTTAAACTCTGATATTAGTGAGTCAGGAATATTGCCAACACTTCCATCAGGGTCTCTCTTTCCGTAATCTAATGCTTGGATACAACGACCACTTGGTGTATAATATTTGGCTGTGGTAACTTTCAGTTGTGAATTATAGGATAACTTACGAGGAACTTGAACTAAGCCTTTCCCATATGATTTTTCTCCTATTATTACAGCACGGTCATAATCTTGTAATGTGCCCGCAACAATTTCAGATGCAGAAGCACTACCGCTATTAATTAATATTACTACTGGTATTTCCGTGTCGAGTGGGTTTGAGGTAGTTTTATATATCAAATTATTTTTTGTGATTTTCCCCTTGGTTTCAACTACTTTCTCACCTTTGTTTATGAAAATATTACAAATACTTACTGCCTCCATTAGCAAGCCACCAGGATTTCCCCTTAGGTCAACGATTAATTTTTCTGCTCCTTTATTTTTTAAATCTACGATGCCTTCTTTTAAGTCTTTACTAATATGCATCGTAAATTCTGTCAGTTTTATGTATCCAATTTCGTCATCGATCATACCATAATAAGGTACATGCTCGATACTTACTTTCTCTCTTTCCAGGTCGAAATTTAATGCACTATTTTCGTTATAGCGGTTTATTTTTATGTTCACAGTTGTCCCTGCTTGACCTTTCATGATAATATTGGTTTCAACACTAGACATTCCGACTATATTAATACCGTTTACTTCTATTATTTCATCACCTGTTTTAATGCCATTTTTATGAGCAGTATAGTTTTCGTTTACTAACACAATCTTAGTATGCCCGTTGATGTTTGATGTCACTACGCCAATTCCACCATATTCGCCAGTACTTGCGGTTCGGTAATCTTCAATTTCATTTTCTGAAATAAAATTGGTGTAGGGGTCAAGAGACGAAAGCATAGCATCAATTCCACTTCTCATCAATGTATTTGGATTCACTTCATCAACATAGTAATGATTTGCTTCCTTGTATACAGAAGTAAAAATATCTATGTTCTTTGCAATTTCGAAATATCTATTATTGGGAATGGTAGAGGCAATACCAACTACAATTGTTATAACTAATGTTATAAGTAGAAAGAACTTTTTATGTTTCATCATTTAGTAAATATAACGCTGTAGCCTAATACAAGGATTTGTAAAATTATAAAATATTAAAATTTATCAGCTGTTTGAATAATTTTTAAGACTACTTCATGTGGATCCCCATCACTATCTAATAGGTAGAATTTTACCATTGGATTGTCTTTATGAATATTATTTTCAACTTTTATAATTTCATTATTAGAGAGGAGGTTGCCAATATTACCTTGAAGTTGGTTGAGAACATTGGCAAATTCAACTTCAATGGGACTAGGATTATAGGAAGTGGTTTTCATATTTTATGTTTTCTAGTTCATTTTAATTACCATTTTATTAATGCTGAAGCCCATGTGAAACCGCTTCCAAATGCGGCAAGGCAAACTAAATCATTCTCTTTTATTTTACCCTGTTGCCACGCCTCACTCATGGCGATGGGTATAGAACCAGCCGTAGTGTTTCCATACTTCATGATGTTATTGAATATTTTATCGTCAGGTAGCTCGAGTTTTTGTTGTAAAAACTGGCTAATTCTTAAATTAGCCTGATGAGGAATCAATAGGTCGATATCTTCTTTTTTTAAATTATTTTTTTCTAACGCTTCGTTAATTACTTCATTAAACTTTACAATAGCATGTTTAAAAACCATGCTGCCGTTCATGTGTACTTTATATGTTGAAGTGTCTAAAATCTGTTCAGGCTGCCGCTCATCATGAGGTCGACTACTTCCAGGGTCTTTAACGTAAAGCTCTTCGGCATACCTACCATCGGCATGTAGATGAGTAGATAAAACACCTGATTGATCAGTAGAAGGTTGCAAAATGACAGCTCCAGCACCGTCACCAAAAATTACAGCAGTATTTCTGCCTCGTGTGGTTAAGTCTAATGCCGTAGATTGTATTTCCCCTCCTACAATCAATATATTTTTGTAGGTTCCAGTTTTGATGTATTGTTCACCAATAGAGAGTGCATAAATAAATCCGGAACATGCATTTCGGATGTCAAGTGCACCTATACCTTCTAATCCTAATTCACGTTGTAATAGTACGCCAGATCCTGGAAAAAAATAATCGGGTGTGATGGTGGCAAAAATGATAAAATCAACATCAGAGATGTTAATATTAGCTCTTTCAGCAGCAATTTTTGATGCTTTTGCGGCCATGTTCGCCAACGTATCCTTTGATGGATCGATAAATCTTCTCTCTTCTATCCCCGTTCTTTCAATAATCCATTCATTATTTGTATCCATCATAGTGGATAGCTCTTCATTGGTTACGATTCTTTCAGGGACGTGATGCCCAATTCCTGTTATTTTAGCACTTTTCATGAACTTCGTTTATTATTTGTTTTTCAAAGTATAAAAAAAATTAGTAACTCTATAGGTAATACGTAACGAATGTATGTAATAGATTTGTTAATAAGAATATAGGGTCTTTATTTTTGACAATAATCAGTTGAAAAGGGAGTAATTTCCAAATTGATCTGCGGGAGAGGAAAGATTAATCAATGTTGGGGAGTCTTTGTTTATGTCTTTTATTTCAGGTGAAACAGAATAGTGTTCTATTAGTTCAGTAGTTGGAGCTAGGAGTAAATCCATTAGCTGTACTTCAGCACTTTCGATATTTAACCAAATGTCTTCTTGATTCTTACTAAAAATGACAGGAGTAGTGTCTTCAAAAGAATATTGTGTTGAAGTAGCCCTTTGTACTATTATCGTAAAAGTAGTGACGGTTTCATCTTGTTCGTTTGTATACTGTTCGTATAGTGCTGGTATTGAAAAGATAGCTTGTTGAGCTAGTGTAAATCGAAAAGGTATTTCACTTTTTTTGGATATTTTTTTCCAAGAATAATATCCATCTGCAGGAATGAGACATCGATGTTTTATTAGTGCTTTTTTAAAGCTAGGCTTTCTAGGGATATCATTAGCCAGTATTGTGTATAATTTTTTACTAATGGATTTACTTTTTGACCACTCTGGTGTTACTCCCCAATGATAAAATGAAATTTGATCAGGCCTTTCTAGTGGAATAACGGGTAGTAAATGGGAGGGAGCCGCATTGTACCTTGGTCTATAAAATTCTTCATTTTCGATGGAGAAACGTTTGGAAAGATCTTCCATTGTTGCGGTTATTGTATATCTACTACACATAGTATAAAAGTATAGATTAAGAAATTAAGAATCAATAAACGCTAACGTTCTCTTCTCTGACCAATAATATCCATCGGTGGTGTGGGAGGAAGGGAATCCACAATGACCTCCTTTTTCAGGCATTTCCAAATACACAAATGGATGCAATTTTGCAATTTCTATGGGGTAGCATTCGTTTGATAAAAATGAATCATTTTTCGCATTAATAATTAGTGTAGGGATGTTAATTGTCTCTAGAAAATTCAGCGCACTGCATTGTTCGTAATAATCTAGTGCATTTTTAAACCCATGTATTGGTGCTGTATATTGATTATCAAAGTCAATGAGTGTTTTTACGTGATCAATATTGTTTGTAGGTAATTTATCAGGCATAATTTTCGATTTTATTTTTACCTTTTTTTTAAGATTCCTCAAAAAACGCCTTTCATACATAATGTTGCGAAGTGAAGATATTTCAATACAGCTTGTATGCAAATGGAGAGGGACTGAAATACCAACACATTTTTTGATGCGTGGGTCTAAATGAGTGCCATTTTCACCAACGTATTTTAATACAAGGTTGCCTCCAAGGCTAAACCCTATCAATGAAATGTCTGAATATCCTAATTGTATAGCATGATTGATTACTTCTTGAAGATCTTCAGTAGCACCGCTATGGTAGGCTCTTAATTGCCAATTTACCTCACCACTACACCCACGAAAATTCCAAGATAGCACATCAAAACTGTTATTTGTAAATATTTTAGCCATTCCCATCATATAGGGTCTGTCAGTACTTCCTTCTAATCCATGACATATAATAACGAGCTTTTTGTTATCGTTCGTCACCCAATCTAAATCAAGAAAATCATTGTCGGGAGTCGATATTCGCTCACGTCTATAAGTTATGCCTTTTACTTTTCGAAGTAAAGCAGGCAGGATGGTTTCTAAATGGTGGTTGAAATAGAGATAAGGAGCTTTGTAACTTGATGGAACGATGGGCATAATGTCTTTTTATAACTCGCAAAATAGAATATTTTTGACATAATATTAGTATTCATTGCTTTAGGATTTCACTTATCATTAATTATTACAACTCTTCTTTTTTATTTACGTAGAAGTGTTGGTGTAATTATTTTGTTGTTAATTGAGATTCGCATTTTGCAAACCTTCAATTTTTCGTTTTTGAATTATGAAAATAGTATGAAAAAAATAGTAGGGCTATTGTTATTTGTTATGGTGTACCACACCAGTTTAGCTCAAGATAAATTCACTATTAGTGGCTATATTCGTGATGCTCAGAATGGGGAATCACTAATAGGGGCAACCGTTTTAATCAAGGAGTTAGGTACGGGTGTTGTAAGTAATGTTTATGGTTTTTACTCCATTACTTTGCCTAGCGATACGTACGAGGTTGAATATTCCTATATCGGGTATTCATCCCAAATAAAACAATTATCACTGGTTGAAAACATCAAACTTGACATTGAATTATCGTCTTCATTACAGCAGCTCAACGAGGTGATTATATCTGGTGAAGCAGAAGATGAAAATGTATCAAGTATGGAGATGAGCACCAATAAGCTTGACATAGAAACGATTAAAAAAATCCCCGCTTTTATGGGAGAAGTGGACGTGTTGAAAAGTATTCAGCTTTTGCCTGGTGTAAGTACTGTAGGAGAGGGAGCCGCAGGGTTTAATGTTCGAGGGGGAGGAGTTGGTCAGAATCTAGTTTTACTAGACGAAGCCCCTGTTTATAATCCTTCCCATTTATTTGGTTTCTTCTCGGTGTTTAATCCAGATGCAGTAAAGGACACTAAATTATATAAAGGAGCAATTCCTGCTCAATTTGGAGGGAGAATCTCATCACTTTTAGACGTGAGAATGAAAGAAGGGAATAATAAAGAATTGAGTACTTCTGGCGGAATAGGCACTGTATTTAGTCGATTAGCCATCGAAGCACCCATTATAAAAAATAAATCTTCATTTATTGTAGCGGCAAGGAGATCCTATATCGATGTGTTGGCAAAGCCATTTGTTGAGGAATTAAAAAATACGGGGTTAAGTTTTTATGACCTTACGCTTAAAACGAACTACAATTTAAATGATAATAATCAGCTCTACCTTTCAGGGTATTTTGGTAGAGATGTCTTTAAATTTGATGCAAATCAAGGGTTTAATTGGGGAAGCAAAACCGCAACGTTAAGATGGAATCATCTATTTAGTGATAAGTTATTTTCCAATTTCACACTAGTTTATAGTAAATATGATTATCAATTAGCTTTTGGTGAGGATGAAAATGATTTTTTTAAATGGGATTCTAATGTTACGAATTACATTTTTAAACCTTCTTTCACTTATTATTTAAATAAATCTCATGAAATAAGTTTTGGGGGTGCTATGATTTACTATCAGTTCGAACCAGCGAACGCAGCTGTTGGGAGTGGTGGAGATGTAATTAATCTTAGCCTAGGCAAGAAGTACAACTTAGAATCAGCAGTGTATATCAATAACAATCAAAAAATAAGTAATACTTTTTCGGTTGAATATGGATTGCGTTTCTCAAGTTTTCAACAACTAGGCGCAGGGACTTCCTATCAATATGAGAACCCTGTAATAGGAGAGAGTAAAGTGGTGACTGGTTTTGAGACATTTGATAAAAATGAAATAATCGCATCGTACTCTAATTTCGAGCCGCGTTTATCTTTCAAATATCAGCCGAATAGTAAGAATTCAATCAAAGGGAGTTATAATAGAATGTCACAGTATATTCACCTTATTTCTAATACTACAGCATCTAACCCTTTGGATGTATGGACGGCTTCTTCGAATAATATTGCACCTCAGCTGGGGGATCAATTTACACTTGGGTATTTCAGAAATTTTTCAAACAATGATTTTGAAACCTCTGTTGAAGTTTACGCTAGGAATACACAAAATCAGATTGATTATATCGATGGAGCTGAAATACTGATAAACGAACAGTTAGAGGCAGACTTATTAAGCGGTATAGGTAGGGCGTATGGCGTTGAGCTATTTGTGAAAAAGAATTCTGGTAAATTGAATGGTTGGATAAGTTATACATTGGGGAAAACAGAATTAAAAGTAGAAGGTATAAATAATGATGATTGGTATCCTACAAAATTTGATCAAACTCATAATTTGAAAATTGTCGGGTTCTATGACCTGAATAAGAGGGTTTCTATTTCAACAAATTTTTCTTTTGTAACAGGTACTCCCACTACCTTCCCAACATCACGATTTATGATGCAAGGCGTATTGGTGCCTCATAATTCTTATAATTCGAGGAATAATATCCGACTTCCTAATTACCATCGCCTCGATTTATCAGTACGTATTGATGGTAAAAAAGTAAAAAAAGGAAAGCCTAGGAAAGTAGAGGACTATTTTTCTGTAGGGGTGTATAATTTGTATGCGAATAGAAACGCATTTTCAATTTATTTTTCACAATCAGAGGGTCGTTTTCAACCTAATCAGCCTATTCCTTCGCAGGCCACAAAAGTTTCTATTATAGGGACAGTTATTCCATCAATTTCATATAATTTTAAATTTTAAAAGACATGAAAAATAGATTTAATATAGCCATTGCCTTCTTTCTTGTCTTTTCTTGGGGGTGTGACGACATTATTGAAGTAGAACTTCCCGTAGGTGCCCCTGTATTAGTTGTAGATGCTTGGTTAAATGATAAACCAGAAGATCAATTTATTTTATTGACCACTACCATTCCTTATTTCGATAATGTTTTACAGCCACAGGTACCTGGAGCTGTAATAACGGTAAAGGATAGTGATGGAAACACATATGATTTCACTGAGCAATCAGATGGGAAGTACCGCTGGTCACCTTCCGTTTTACAACCTAAATTGGGAAATATTGGAAGCGATTTTGAACTTTCTATTGATGTGAATGGGCAAAAATATAGCGCATCAACGTTTATGGGGCGAGTTCCTGAAATTGATAGCCTTAGTTTTACCTTTGAAGAAGGAAATAGTTTTATTGATGATTATTATTATGCCGAATTTTGGGCGGATGACCTAGTTGGTGAAGGGGATATCTATTGGATAAAAACCATTAAAAATGGAATTCCATTAAATAAACCAAGTGAAATAAGTTTAGCCTACGATGCTGGATTTTCAGAAGGGGGCATTGTGGATGGAGTTACGTTTATTCAGCCTATCCGTCAGAGTATTAATCCTTTTGAAGAGGATAAGGATGGTGTTTTTCAATCACCTTATTTGACTGGTGACACGGTTTATGTCGAAATACATTCCATTTCAGTAGCTGCTTTCCAATTCTTAAATGAAGTTAAAATTACGACTGATCGTCCTGGTGGTTTTGGCGAATTGTTTGCTCAACCCTTATCAAATGTACCTACCAATATTTCTAATAATAATCTAGCCATTGAAAATGATGTAGTAGGTTTTTTCAATGTTGCTTCGGTTTCAGGACTAGGGAAACGGTTTGAGTAATGCTAACTAATTTATCAACTAGAATGCTATTACTTTATAGTAAAGGGATTACAGTTGAGCGAATTATTGGAATCAACTGTTAACTTTAGGTGTAAAATAATGTGACACTGCATTTTTGTTTTTATGGCGTTTAGTAGTAAGTTGGCTGTCATAAATTCAGAATCACATATAATAAGTAAATGAAGGCAATTGTTTTAAATCAAAAGACCTATCAGTTAGAGGTTCAGGAAGTGGATAAACCGACTGTTCTGAAATCTGATGTTTTAATCAAAATAAAAGCTGCCGCCCTTAACCATCATGAACTTTGGACACTTCTAGAAAAGAATCTAAAAAGTGAATCAAATATAATTATGGGATCTGATGGTGCAGGGGTAGTAGAGCAGGTTGGAGAAGGTGTAAAAGATTTTAAGATTGGTGAAGAAGTAATCATTAACCCATCTCTTAACTGGGGTTTAAATAATAGGGTACATGGTCAAAAATATGAAATATTAGGATCTCCAACTCAAGGAACTTTTTCTCAATACATCTCTATTAGTGAACAATATGTTCACCATAAGCCAGCACATCTTTCTATTCATCAATCAGCAGCTCTACCCTTAGCGGGTTTAACTGCCTACCGTGCCTTATTTACTCGAGGAGAATTTGAACCTGACAATAAGGTTCTGATTACTGGAATTGGTGGTGGAGCGGCTTTATTTGCTTTAAGTTTTGCCATTGCCTCGGGAGCTGAAGTATATGTAACGTCAAGCAATGGGAATAAAATATCAAGAGCCATAGAATTAGGAGCTAAAGGTGGGGTTAATTACAAAGATAACAATTGGCGTACTGAATTGGAAGGCAAAGTTGATGGCTTCGATGTAATAATAGACAGTGCTGGTGGAGAGGGATTTGTAGAACTATGTGAATTAGCCAATCCAGGAGGTAGAATTGCATTATTTGGAAGAACGGCTGGTAATATACCGAACATAAGTCCAAAAACGATTTTTTGGAAGCAACTGTCCATTCATGGAACTACTATGGGGAATGATAATGAGTTTAAGAAACTGGTTGGTTTGATCTCTTCAAAGAGGATAAATCCGGTTATAGACGCTGTTTATTCGGCCAAGGACATCAATGAGGCCTTCGAAAAGATGAATAGAGGGGAGCAATTTGGCAAAATAGTTATCAACATGGATGAATTATAAACGGCATCTAACAGGTGACGAAACTGATTAGGGTGGTGGGGACTACTGATTTGCAACGACACCCTTTATTTATCCTTCCATCTCAATTTTTAAATTAAAATGATTGAACCTATTTCTTTAAATTAGTTATATATATATGTGAAGAGTTCAACCAACCCTTCACATTCTACTGAAGAATAATAGCGCATAGCATTATGATAATGTTATGAAAGTCATTCACAATATAGAATGACTTTCATAATTTCCTTTTCATTCTATAGTAGTACGAATCGAAATTCGTGGGTTGCTCCACCATTCGTAAACTCATACCAGAATTCATCTTTTGTCATTTTCTTGACATTGTATTGGTTACTTGATACAGTAGAATGCTGATCTGATAACTCTAAACTACTTACACTCGTGATATTAATTGATTCAGACTTATCTGGCAATTCCCAATCTCCAATTTCTTCAAAAGCTAATCCATCTTTATCTATATAACTTCTCATGTAAGACCCATCCTCTTTATACACTTCTTCTAAACCACTAATTAATAAAGTGCTTGTTTGATCTACTCCATCAAGTAGGTAGGATTGCATCTTCCATGAGTTCACAATTCTTTTGTCTGCTTTACTAATAAGTCCTCCATCAGTAAATTTCGAACATGAAGAAAGAACGATAACTAACAATAAATAAAATAATTTTTTCATAACGTTGTTTTTTTAATTGAATGTTTGAACATCAAATATAATCTAATTTCAAAAAAAACGTAATATGTTTTAAAATATTGTGTTTTATAGTAGCATTTAGATGGTCTCTTTTTTAAAATGGACGTGTTTAAAAAAACGTATTTATTAATTTAAAGTAATTCTTATCATAAATAGAATGCTTTTTTTTAATACCAAAATAAAACCATTCCAATAATTCCCTATCTTCGAGGGTTTCAAGTTAATCGGCCATGCGAAAAATTATATTTACATTTACTTTATTATTCATTTCAATTCTAGCGTTTGCTCAAACGCCAGTACTTAATACGAACCCTCCGGGTTTGAAATGGAGAAAAATTGATACAAAAGATTTTAAAATAATCTTCCCTGCCAGTTATGAGAACGAAGCACAACGAATGGCAAATACCCTACAGGCAATACATGCTCCTGAAGCACGAACATTAGGAACGTTGCCAAAAAAAATACCTGTTATTCTTCAAAACCAAAACGCCATTTCCAACGGTTTTGTAACCTTAGGCCCTAGGCGTACAGAGTTTTTTACAAGTGCTCCTCAAAATTATAATTTTTTAGGCACGAACGAATGGATGAATTTGTTAGCGGCTCATGAATACAGACATATTGTGCAGTATGCACATAGTAATACGGGAATGACAAAATTTTTCAAAACTATTTTCGGTCAATATACACAAGCCGCTTTTTCCAACTTGGCTGTGCCCACGTGGTTTTGGGAAGGGGATGCCACATTAATTGAAACCGCATTTACTAAAAGTGGGAGAGGGAGATTGCCTGATTTCGATCGTGTATTTCGGGCGAATATCGTAGAAGGAAAAAGATATAAATATGACAAGCAATACTTACGTTCGTATAAAGATTTTGTGCCTAATCACTATGTGTTGGGGTATCATTTCGTGACACATTTGAGAAGAAAAACGAATGATGAAAACGTATGGGGCGATGTAACTGAACGAGCGTTTAATTCACCAATAATTCCATTAGCATTTTCAAGGTCGTTGAAAAAATCGACAGGAAAAAATCTTAAAAACAATTATTATGAAATGTTGGATGAACTGGATAGTTTATGGACGTCACAGGTAGAAAAGCTACAACTTACATCGTTTAAAACCATTAATAAACGAAAGAGAAGTGATTTTATAGATTATAGTAACCCTATGCCCATGGCGAATGGGAGTGTGTTGTGCATGAAATCAGGGATAGGTAATATTCAACAATTTGTTGTTATTGATAATGAAGGAGGTGAAAAAGTGATCCATACACCCGGTGTGGTCAATAATTCAGGTACTTTTTCGCTTTTAGGGAATAACTTGGTATGGAATGAATTCCGTTTTCACCCTAGGTATGACAATAAAAGCTTTTCGGTAATTGAAATATTAAATACGGGAACGAGGAAAAATAAAAAACTGACACAAGGCACTCGTTTTCATAGTGCGGCATTATCGCCAAAAGGAACAAAAGTACTTACTGTGGAAGCAAAAGAAAATGGCAGTTATCAAATTGTGGTACTGGATGCTTTTTACGGAAAAGAAATCAAACGATTTGAAAGCGAATCAAATACATTTTACAACCTACCCACATGGTCACCCGATGAAAAACAAGTCGTGGTAATGAAAACCAATAGCCTAGGAAAATCGGTCGTACTCTTGGACTATGAAACAGGTACTGAAAAGGAGCTGATGCCTCCCTCTTTTGAAAACATAGGCAATACTTTTTTATATGATAAGTATCTTTTCTATCACTCACCCTTATCGGGGATTGACAATGTGTATGCGATGGAATTGGAATCGGGTAAACATTATCAGGTGACAAGTAGTAAATATGGTGCATATAATGCAGCCGTTTCATTAGATGGTAATTCAATATATTACAATGACCATACTGTAAATGGATTAGACATCGTTCGGATTCCTTTTGACCCACAATCATGGACACCATTGGAGAAAGTGAAAGTGGATAAGGTGGAGTACTACCAACCTATTGTGGAGCAGGAGGCAGGGGCTCATGT
>JAOULS010000046.1 GCA_029881895.1 Cyclobacteriaceae bacterium
GCCCTGAGGATGTTAGAGATAGACAAAAGATTGCTTTACAGGAGATTTTATCTCGTGAAGAAGAAGAAACGATATTGATATGTATGCACGGTCGAGCAATGCGTATATTTTTATGCCTAATTCTAAATTATCCATTATCCAGAATGGATGAGTTTGAACATCACAATCTTTGCCTGTACTTGCTTAATTATGAAAATGAAATTTTTAAAATTGAACAAGCTAATAATATTGGGCATTTAAAATAATCACAATACTGAGATTCAGGGAAATCGGGTTTAACAATTCAAGATTTTAGCTCGATAATCATCATCCCATGCGGCATTAAGCCTTTTTATAGGTTTGGAGATTTTTCGAGACTTTTCACTATCAATCATTGCCAAAGCAAGTTTCAAAATAATATTATAGTTCACCGCAGAATTACCTTTCTTTTTCAGGGAGGCATCCTCTTTAAAAATCACATCCAATACCCAATGAAGGTTGTTTTCAATAGACCAATGCTTTCTAACGGCACTATTAGCTTTCTTTGCATCAGCATCCATGGAACTGATATAATACCTTGCTTGGTGTGAAGTCCTTTGGGTTTGTTTATCATAACGTTCAGATTGAACTCTGATAATACTCTTTAAACCCTTCCACTGCTCTCTTTCATCCATAAACCTAAGATCATCTATTACATCACAAGTTCGTGTTTCTGCTCTGCCATGACCAACATCAAACTGTGTGTCAGTTTGCGCTACGCAGCCTCTGGCAAACATCTTTTCCACCTGCTTTTTAAGCTCTTTCTGATTATCCTTTACCATCAGAAGGTAATCAGCATCTTTTTTAATTATTTCCTGTGCGATTTTCTTTTGGCACCCCATGGCATCTATGGTTATAATACAACCTTTAAGTTCAAGTAACTCAAGCAATTCAGGGATAGCGGTAATCTCATTGCTCTTTTGGTTAACTATTTTTTGGCCAAGGCACAAGCGATTTTCTGATGCATAAGCTGACACTACATGCAATGCAGATTTGTTTGTGCTACGGTCTGTAGAATTACAAATGGTTTTACCATCGATTGCTACAATATCTCCCTCGGTATGGGTGGCAATTGAACTGACCCAATCTGTAAAACATTGGGAAAACACTTTATCATCCAACCGGGCAAATAAATCACCTAATATATCGTGAGAGGGTGTTCCCTGCTGATATGGATAATATTTACGTAGCCAGGAAAGCTTTGTTTGTCCAAACTTACTGATTGATGTCCAGTTATCAGCTCCGCTGATAACCGCTGCAATGGTCAAAAACAATATTTCCTCCAATGGATAAAAAAATTTACCTCTGTCTGTTCTTCGTGGATCTGTCAAGGTGTTGAAAAAGGAATGGAAAACTTGGAAATTTTTGGGTGTTTTTTGGAATGAATTAGGCATTTTTTTTCACGCTAATTCATTTATGTTGACACTTCAAATATACCTATAATCACCCACTAAACAGCCGTTTGCGAAGTATTTTTACGCAACATTTTTAAACCCGATTTCCCTGGAATGAGATTAATTCAGTAGTTGTTAGTTTCTAATATACTTAACCTTTTTAATAACGAATTTGAAGTGAGCAGGGATTAGACTGCTAAATACATGTAAGCATAACTATAGGTAGTTAGACTGTGAGTTTAATTAAACCATTATGTAGAAACAATATTTATGATGGTTTAAATTAAGATTGAAGATGCAATTCATTCATGATGTTTTTTATCTTGGAGTTGTTAATAACAAGATTCTTTGTTTTTTCAACATCGATTAAACATTTGTTTACCACATTAACTTCCTGACAGTAGCTATCATTATGATCGTGCCCTTCATTGAAACAAGGGATATATGAAAAATGTAATTCATTAAATGAACTGTCAATTTTTCCACATAAGTTCTTCATTTCAGAAATCGTCATATTCTCTTTGAAATGAACATGGTTTACCATGAGATAGCATGATAAAAAATCGTAAGTAGAGTTTCTTAGTTTACTACATACTGAGTAGGTTACAACATCCTCTTTTGGTCTACTGGTTTCTGTAATTGCATCATCGAGTGTATGAATAGCTCTCTGAAGAATTTTTGGAGTGTTTAGTATGTCCATAATATTTTCTATTAAGTGTACACTTAATTTACCATTACTTTTATAAATAATTTTTGACCTTTATCAAGGTAAATACTGATTAATGTCATACTTCAGCTAATTAGAAAGATAAACATGAAGAAAGTTATTTCATTCAATTTTCATGATTTAACTAATCCTAAAACCTGATATACATCATAGTATATCTTTTCTTAAGAATGTATCTTAAAATGCTTAAATACATCAATGTAGTTGAGTGTAAGTTGCATTCCATTTTAAAATTTTGAAACTATGAATATTTCCAAAACATTAACCTCAAATTTGTTTATTACAGCACCTACGCATGATAATACTAATTTGGGAATAGTATCGATTAATGGTCAAGAAGTGGTAACTACAGATTTTGATCAGGTAAGTGGGTTTAGCAAGTACTATTTAGGACTAGAAGGAGAAAATATCATTAAAAAGTATTTGGATGAGCGTAATAAATTAAAAGGAATTACAAATAAATCTAGATTCGCAGTAGTATTTAATGATGAAATTGATCAAGCTTTCGGTATTACCATTGAGCATGAAAATGGCACATTTCTTATGCATACCTTGTATTCATACTCAGATCAAGAAACCCATGAAGAAAGTGATATTGATCGAATAGTTGCTTCATATATTGTTGTAGAATCTAAAAATAAAAAAGTAGATCGTTTAAAATCATGGGAGGAAATTTCTTCTGGAGCTGCAATTAAAGAAGCTTTTACAAGCAGTAAGACCAATACTGGATTATGGGGACAAGAGGTGCCAATTGTTAATGATGATTGTAATATGTGTCTAAGCTGTATTTTGCAATGTCCAGATGATTCTATTGACAAAAACCCAATCACAAATCTTGCTGAATTAATAGATCCTACAAAATGCAAATCTTGCGGTATTTGTGTTGATGTTTGTAACAAGGATGCTGTTGTATTGGTTAATAAAACAACAGTAAAAGCTGCTAGAGATAATGTTTTTTCAGGGAAGTATGGTGGTAAAGTAGAGGTTAAAGGCGATAGTGTAGAAAATGAATTAACGAAATTAAAATCTCTTTCAAGCGTACAATTTAAATCAAAAGGCTACGAAGTTTTATTTAAAGATATTGTTGGAGACAAGTCACTCTCAGGTCAAAAAATCATACAATTTAAAGTTTCTGGTAAAGAAGAATACCCTTCGGTGATTACGTTTGTGCACGATAATAAAAATGGGTGGAAAAAAATTATCAGACCATACATTCACATTTTGGTCTATGGTTTTTCAGATCATGATTTAGAATTAGCTACTAAATTACAATTGGAAGGAGTTTACATTTCTTGCATTCCATCATCCAATATTCAAGCATATAATTCTATGAGATCGAAGTTTGAGTTAGCTGGATATACTACTGAAACTACGCTTGATGAAGCCATTAGTAATGAAGATTATGATGCAGTAGTAACTGCATATCATCGGAATTTGGAGAAAGAAAGTTATTTGAAAGTAAGTGAAAAAGTGGGTGTTTTTTTAGCTCCATTTATGAAGAATTTTTCGAGAGATAAAAATATTGATAAGATTCTAAAAGAGGTAGAATCAAACATGGTAGGTTATACAAATCCGCATCATGATGAAGACAGACCATTAGGGAAAATATTGTGTCAGGAAAGTGATATATGTTCAGGTCATAGAGCGTGTACTGGTTGTCCTGTTGAAAGTACTTTTGATATGGCTATGAAGAGTGTAAGGGAAGTTTTTGATACTGAAGAGGAGAAAATTGAAATAGTAAATTCTGGAGCCACAGGTTGTGCTGAAGTAGTGACAACTATATATCCTGACACTTCTTGGAAAAAATATTTACATACTGTGTTTGGCGGACTTGGTGCTAACCTCGAAGGAATGAATGCTGCATACCGATTTTTGAAGAAAACGGGTAAAATCAAAAAGAAATTCAAATTTTTCGGATGGGCTGGTGATGGTGCAACCTACGATATTGGGTTGCAATCTCTGTCTGGATACTTAGAAAGAGGACTAGCTACAGATTCTATTTATCTATGTTATGACAATGGTGCCTATATGAATACTGGAGTGCAACGTTCTAGTGCTACTCCTATGGGAGCTGCCACTAGTACCACTCCAATAGGAGAAGTGATTAGAGGTAAGATGCAGTTCAGGAAAAATTTGGCTGAGTTTGCTAAAGCTCATGAAGGTGTTTATGTGGCTACGGTAAGTATATCTTCCGAAATGGATTTTAAAAGAAAACTACAAAAAGCAGCAAAACATGACGGGCCATCACTTATAATAGCATATTCAAATTGTACTACAGGACATGTTACTGGAACAAGTTTAACAGTTGCGCAGTCTAAACTAGCTGTTGATAGTGGGTATTGGCCATTGTTCGAAATTGAAAATGGAGAGAAGAAGATCACACATGAACCTCCTTTCATTAGGAAATATGAGGCTATAAAACAAAAAATAGAAAAAGAGTTAATTATAGGTGAGAAGAGAAGAGATGTTTTGATCAAGGAGTTGGAAGAAGGTAAAAAGACTTATCAGGATAAATTCACAAATAGTCTGGCTAATTGGTTGCGCTCCGAAGGTCGTTTTGCATTGCATTTTGATAAAAAGGGAAACCTTAAAAACGAACAGTCTGTAGCACTTCTACTACACCTTTATGAAGAACTAAAAATAGATTGGAATAAATTAAGGCAAGCGGATAGATTGAATATACAAAAGGAAAAGCTAATGAGTGTTTTAGAAGAGTACATTCACGAAAAGGATAGCGAAGAACGAAGAAAACTCATTAATAATGAGGCTGATTTATTTGGGGTAAAAATTGATAATGTTGAAATTTTAGATAATTATATCAATAACAAATCTTTGTTTGATATGAGTGGAGCAGAGTTTAAAAGTTCAATGCACCACATTTTTCTCAATATTAAAAGACAACTTGATCCAGAGGTATATTCAGTACTTTACAAAAATGAATTAGAGCAATACAAGCTCAAAAAACCAGAACTAAATGATAAGTTGAGGGAATTGGGAGCATGCTTATATACTAATTATTTTGAAGATCAACTCAACAAGTCATCAATAGAACATAAAGCACTTGTTCATAAAAAACACGAAATAGAAATAATAAAAGAAAGAATCAAGCAAGTTGAGAATATAGCCTACAAACACGAAATGGAGGAGGTTGAAAAACAAAAAAACAGAGCAATTCTTGGCCGACAACCCATACCGGGAAGAATTTTTGCTCGTGCAGGTGATGGGGGTGTAACTTCAGCAAAAATGTTTGTCAGCCTCATGAGGCAGATAGGTATATTTGGTAAAGCAGCTCCAGATTATGGTCCTGAACGAAGAGGAGCTCCTGTAGGTACAAACTTCCAGCTCGGTGGAAAAGAGTTGAAGACTCAGGCGAGTTATGATAAACTTGATATTAGCATAGTAAAAAACCCTTCCGATCAAGGGTGGAATGATTCAGAGTGGAGAAACACTATTAATGAAGGAGGGTTATTAGTAATTAATTCCACTTTATCGGTGGATCAATGTCGAGTAATTTATAATATTCCTGATACTATTAGAGTATATGTTTTTGATGCAAGCAAATTAAAGGAAGAGCATCGTGTTCCTGAAACGATATCCCTTATGGGTGGAGTAATGCGAGCTTTAAAAGATATAGGAATTACTTTTGATAAAGACTATTTGAATGAAAAGTGGGAAATGTTATTAAACAAAGAGTTTGCGTCTAAAGCCAATAGAGAAAAAATAGTAGAGAAAAATGTATTGTGTTTCTGGGCTGCATATAATGAAATCCGAACTGATTTTAAAGAAAACGAAGATAATAAATCCCTTAGAAAACAAATAAATACAGAAGGGTATGAACATCATACACCCGAAAAACTGATGACAGGATCGGAGGCTGTAGCAGAAGCATGGAGACAGATTAATCCTGGTGTATTTGCCATGTTCCCGATTACTCCTAGTACAGAAGTAGGGCAGGAGTTTTCAAAATTTTGGGCTGATGGAAAAGTAGATACGGAATATATACATACCGAATCAGAACACTCCTCCTTTATGACGATTATAGCAGCTGCAGCTTGTGGTGTAAGAGCGGTAACTTCTACAGCATCTCAGGGGATGCTTTTAGGAAAAGAAGGTGGATTGTTGGCAGCTACATTAAGACTTCCATTGGTAGTAAATGTTGGAAATAGAGAAACAAATGCTCCTTTGAGTATTCATGCAGGGCATACCGATGTGTTTCAGTTCCGTGATGATGGATGGATTCAATTATTCGCAAGGAATAGTCAGGAGGCTTATGACTTATCTATTATAGGTCAAAAAATTGCTGAGGAAGCTAAACTACCAGTATTTATCAATCAGGATGGGTTTATAGTGACTCATACCAAGGATATGCTTACTACGCTATCTGATAAAAAGGTTAATGAATTTATTGGAGAATTTAATTATAAGGATGGATTGTTGTTTAAAAATATGACCCTAAATCCTATTTCCTTGCAAAATTATTATTCGGAGCATGCCAAACATGCTGATAATGCACAAAAGTTAGCGATTCCAATCATAACCAGAGTAATGGATGAGTATTCTAAAATAAGTGGTAGAACGTATCATCGTATTCGTACACATAATTTAGAAAATTGCGAAGTAGGGATTGTGTGCCTAGGTTCAACTGAAGGTACAGTAATTGATGCTATAGATAGACTATCTGAAAAAGGAATAAATGCTGGTATGTTATCGATAAAAAATTTCAGACCACTACCTTCAAAAGAAATCGAAAAAGCATTACGTCATGTAAAAGTGATTATTGTTATGGACAGAATGGGTGCATTAGGTACAGTACTTTCACCAATGGCAATGGAAATTAAGGCTATAGTGAATCGAGAAGTACTGAATCTTGAGTATGGACGTGGAGGTAGAAATACACCACGAGAATTGATTGAAAGTATTTTTGAAATTGGAATGATATTAAGCAACCTTAAAAACCATTACGTAAAAGATGCTACTGAATATTTTATAGACGAGCCAGAATTCTTCCCTTTGTTTTCAGAACTTGAAAATTGTATGAATAGCACTTTTTTACATGATTTTAAGAGAAAACTTATAGATGGAAAATTTATTGAAGCATTTGGACCAAGAGAGCATATCGATGTAAGAGAAAAATCAAGATTAAGAGATATTAAATTAAATATTATTCGTAAGCTTTCACGAATGTTAATGGCAGAAAAAGTGAATTAATTTAACCCGCATTATGTAATAGATTATCTATTGCATAATGCGGGTTAAAGCTTTTTAAGCCATATATTTTTTACATTAAGGTTATTAAGTCAGACTAAAATTTTTTAGCCTGACTTAATAATTATTGAGATGGAAGACTTAAGTTTTTCGAATTGAAATCATTTGATACACACAAGGTATCACAAACAGATTAAGAAGTGTTGCTGTAAAGAGGCCACCTAAAATAACAATTGCCATAGGGCTTTGAATTTCATTACCTGGTTGTCCTCCTTTGAGTGCTAAAGGAATCAGTGCAAGACCAGTGGTAAAAGCTGTCATTAAAATTGGATTCAACCTGTCTAGAGCTCCTTCTTTTAACAATTCAATTCCTTGTTTTCCTTTCTTCTTCAAATCTTCGTATCGTGATACTAAGAGTATCCCATTTCGGGTTGCTATACCAAACAAACTAATAAAGCCTATGGTAGCAGCAATACTTATAATTCCTGAAGTGAAGTATACAATCAAAATACCACCAATAAGAGCCAGCGGAAGATTAATCAAAACAATGAACGCTAGTTTTACATTCTGAAACTCATAATACAACAGTAGGAAGATGACCAAAACAGCTAGTACAGCCGTAATTAGCAGAAGTTGTGATGCTTTTGCTTCACTTTCAAATTGCCCGCCATATTCTACACGATAACCTTTGGGTAATGGAACATTACTTTCTACTATTTCCTGTATTTTATTGACCACACTTCTTAAATCATGCCCTTGGACGCCTGCCTTGTCGGCAGATAGGTTAGCAGCCACAACAATTTTACGCTGCACATCTTCTCTACTAATCGTATTTGGTGGGCGTCTAGAGACTATTGTAGCTAATTGATCTAAAGGAATTTGACCACCATTTGGCAAGCTGATTAATGCAGATTGAATACTTTCGATACTGTTCCTGAACTCAGGTCTAAACCTCACAATAAGATCAAAATATTTTTGTCCTTCATAAATCTCTCCTGCCTTTTCTCCTGCAAATGCAACATCGACCTGTTCCATCAATTCAAAGACCGTCATACCATGTGCTGCCAGTAATTGTCGTTTTGGAGTTATCCGAAGTTGTGGGACTTCCACTTGTTGATCAACAGCTACATCCGCTATCCCTTCAATGGATTTAATATTAGTTTCAATGTTTTTACCTATTTCGAACAATCGTTGTAAGTCAGAACCAAACACTTTAATTGCAATATTAGCACGAGTACCAGAAAGCATGTGATCAATACGATGTGCTATAGGTTGTCCAAGGGTAATATTTGCTCCTGGGATCACACTTAGTTTGTTCCGCACTTCTTCGAAAAACGCTTCTTTACTTTTACCTGTAAGATTAAATGGCACGTCAATTTCAGCAGCATTTATTCCTTGGGCATGTTCATCCAGTTCAGCCCGACCAGTCCTTCGAGTTACTACATCCACTTCGGGCATTTCTAATAATAGTTGTTCGACCAAAGTTCCTGTTTTGTTACTTTGTTCTAATGACATCCCTGGTAAACCCACTACACTAATTACCAATGATCCTTCATTAAATTCTGGTAAAAAGCTTCTTCCTAATTGTGTGAGCAATATGATACTAATCACAAATGCTCCAATAGTCAATCCAATAATACCTTTTGGAATTCGCAAAACTCGTACTAAAGTATCAGCATATCGCTGTTGCAACCATTTTTCTACTTTAGTACCATCAGCTCGTTTAGAAAGTACTTTATCACTTTTTAAAAGATATGAGCATAATACTGGAGTTACAGTAACTGCAACAATTAATGAAGTTAAGACAGAGGTGATAAAGGCAATGCCCAAAGGTTGGAGTAGCCGACCTTCCATGCCACTAAGAAAAAATAGCGGAATGAATGAAACGATAATAATAAGCGTTGCAATAATAATTGAGCTTCTGATTTCCATAGAAGCATCTTTTACAACGGTTAATACAGACTGTCGCCCTGCTTCTGGTTTTCTAAAATTTTCTCTCAACCTTTTAAATACATTTTCCACATCAATAATTGCATCATCTACTAAAGCACCAATTGCTATGGCCATACCGCCTAAGCTCATGGTGTTAATAGTATACCCTAATAGTTGCAGAACAATTACTGAAACCAATAACGAGATTGGAATAGCTACTAGTGATATTACAGTTGTTCTCCAATTCATTAAGAAGATAAATAGAACAATTGCAACGAAAAACGCTCCTTCCAACAAGGTTTGATTCAAATTATCAATAGAGGCTTCAATAAAGTCGGCTTGCCTAAAAATTTGATTTCTAATTTCTACACGCTTAGGAAGAGTTTTCTTCAAATCCATTATTGCGATATCCAAACTTTTTGTTAACTCAAGTGTATTTACATTGGGTTGTTTTGAAATAGTTAAGATTACAGCAGAAGAAGCATTCAATGAACCATCTCCAATTTTATCAGCTGCACCAATCTGAACAGTGGCCACGTCTTTAACTTTTATGGTCTGCCCATTTACCTGTTTCAACATCGCTTCTTGTAAATGTTCTACAGAATAGGCTCGTCCACTCCCTTTGATAATGTATTGATTACCATGTTGATTGATAACTCCACCTGGGGCATTTGTGTTAGATTCTCGTACTTTCTCCAATAATTCACCAAGTGTTATGTCATAGTATTTCAACTTTTCGGGATGTGCAAACACTTGGTATTGCTTGTAATCACCTCCAATAACTATTACATTGGAAATACCACCAATAGATTTGATTCTTGGTCGAATAGTCCAGTCGGATAAAGTTCGAAGCTCCATCGATGATAGGCTATCAGAAGTTACGCCCAGCAGCATAATTTCACCCATTATTGAAGAAATGGGAGCCATAGTAGGTGTTCCCACACCATCAGGTAAGTTTTCTTGCACCATTGGAATGCGTTCACTTACAATTTGTCTAGCTCGATAAATATCGGTTCCCCAATTAAATTCAATCCAAACGATGGAAATACCAGCGGCAGATGATGAACGTATCCTTCGCACATTGGGAGACCCATTCATAGCCGTTTCAAGTTGATAGGTTACCAACTTCTCTATCTCTTCTGACTCCATTCCATGTGCTTCTGTAAGGATAGTTACTGTAGGAGCAGTCAGATCAGGAAATACATCCACGTTCATGGTTCTTGACATGTAGAGACCTGTAATACTCAGTAGTACAGCTCCTAAAAGCACCATCAAACGATTTTGAAGAGATATAGATAATATTTTATTTAGCATATCTAGAATTATTTAATGGTCATGACCATGAGCAGGAACTGCACCAGACATGGATGCCATTTTTACCTGATAAGCTCCTTTGGTAACTACCATTTCGCCTACAGTTAAGCCTGTTATTATTTCTACTTGCTCACCATTTCTTTTTCCAACAGTTACAGGTCTTCTTTCAAAGCTTTCACCTGACAGTTCCACAACAACAGAATAGTTTCCATAATCTTCCAAAAGGGCTGATTTAGGAACAATAGTTGTTAGCACAGGATTGCCAAAAGTTAATTGCACTTCAGTGTAATTACCCTCTGGCATTTCTACGACATCATTTATTTGAGCAAAAACAGATAGTAATGGTTTTTTACTTCCTACCTCTTTTCCAACCGAAAGAATTTTGCCTCCAGTCTTATTTAAACTTGACCATTTTCCTGATTTAGGCTGATACCAAACATCATGAATATTTTGCAATTGAAAAGCATAAGATGGACTTACCTGAGTTTCAAGCAAACTTGATTTATGACTTGTAATTACTACAAGAGCAGCTCCTTGCTCTACAAAAGAGCCATTATCAACAGAAAGTGATTTTAGGTAGCCATCAAATGGAACAACCACTTGTTTTCCACCTGAGGAATAACCAGCACTTAATGTCTCATAAATTGACTTGTCTACTTCATATTTTCTCTCTATTTGTTCAAATTCTGATTTAGGTACAATCTTCGAAGTATATAGTTTTTTATTGCGCTCGTAGGCTGATTTTGATTGCTGAAAGTTTGCTTTGGCCTTAGCAATTTCAGCACTCAAATTATTAGAAGTGAGTCCTGTGCTACTTACAGTCATTAATACCTGACCTTTCTTTACTTTACTTCCCTCTGTTAATTTTTTACCTTTGAACGTTACTGTACCATCAGCAGTTGATACCAGTGTTTTGTAATCTGTTGGAGAAACTTTCCAAACACCTGAAGTATATATCACATCAAATATTTCATTTTGAATTACAGGTGCTGTTTGAAACTCAATTTTCCAAGCTTGCTCTTTGAGGAAAGAAATGGAATTACCTTCTTCTTCGTCACCAAGTACTTCTTTAGCTTCTTCGGCAGTGGAAAAAACGTAAACATCACTAATCACGATTCTATCAGTAATTGTAGGTGTTTTGATATCAAAAATTAATTGATAAATTCCAGTTTCCTTGGGCTGTAAAGAAGGTTTGAATATTCCTGGTGAAGAAGGAGCATCAACAGTATGACGAATTCCCTTTCCATCTTTCAAAAGACTAACCGTTACAGCGCCCTCTCTAACAGGTTGATGCCTATCCAAAACAGTAAAATGTGCAGCAAAATGGCTTGTATTACCAACAATTAAAGCAGGATATTCAACAAATAATTCTGTTTTATTAGTCCATATGGTTGTATCAACTGTAGGTATTTCTTCCCCTTCAGTAATATGTCCACCTGCTTCATTGTGTGCATGACCGTGTTCTTCATTTGATTGACAGGAAAACAAGATAACAGCAATCAATATGATTATATGTCGCATATCAATATTCTTATTTCTCAACTAATGATCGTGATGCTTACTACCATCTTCATGAGTATGGTATGTAGAATCATTTTCTATTTGAATTGAATCTTCTTCAATGGTGAATTCTTCTTGTTTATTCTGCTCGTGATGATGATCCATAGAATCTTCTTCATTATGATGATCGTGGCTTTCTGTTCCGTGGTCATGACCATGTTCATTCTTAGTGATGCATGACACTGAGAAAAGAATAATGAATGCGATAAGGATGTTTGAAATTTTCATAATTTATTTTTTTTAAATGTTATAATTGATGTTTTAAGATATCAGCTTTTAGCTGAATAAGTTGTTTTTCCATTTCTAGCATAGAATCATATGCCTGTCTATAAAATTGTAATTCAATATAATAGGTCATAAAAGAGATTTCACCTAATTCATAGGCTTCAAGTAATAAGATATCGCTATTAATTCCATTTAATGTTCTTTCATATTCTTGAAATTTACTAAGCAAAATTAAATAGTCATTATACTGTTTCTGAAAATCTATATAAGAAGTAATTGATTGAGCATCAGAAAAAAATTGCTGATACAAATATTTTGCTTTAGCAGCCTTGACTTTGTGTCTATTGCTCCAAATAGGAATTGATAGACCACCATATATTCCTGAATAATTCGACCCTGAAACACCTTGATAGTTAAATCCAGTTGTAAGATTAGGTAGTGATTCATTTTTCGATAGCTTTATTTGTTCAAGAGCGACTTCTTCTTGTAGTTTTAGAATTTTAAACACGGGATCTGATAACTTTTTATTCTCCCATATACTATCCATTTCGGCAAGAGTGAGGCTCTCAACATAGTTAGGTTGAGTAAACGAAATTTCAACTCCACCATTTAGGTTTTTTAGATGCAGCAATATGTTTTGTTTATTGGTTTCAATTTGTTCCACCTTGAACTGCTCCTGCACCCAAGCAATTTTAGCTTTGTTAACTTCTAAAATACCTACAATCTCTTTTTCAAATAGTTCTTGTACTTGTTCAACTACTTTTTTTGCTTGCTCAACTCTTGTTTGTTCAACTGTTATTCTCTTGTTCAAATACACGAGTTCCAAAATAGCTTTTTTGGCAGTCAGAAGAATTGACTGCCTATTAGAAGCATATTCCAATTCAGTTTGCCCTTGCCATTTTTCAATTAACCCTTTTCGTACGCCATAAATTGTAGGAAATTCAAATGATTGTGATACTTGAAATTCAGTATAGTCACCAGAATTGTGCTCTCCCCATGGAAGATAATAAGCTCCCACCTGTGGATCTGGAAAATTGTTACCAGATTTCAATTCAAACTTCTTGCTTTCCATTAGCGATGAATATGCTTGAAGCTCTTTATTATTCTGTTCGATTTCTAAAAGTACTCGTGTTATATCAGTAGTTTGGGCATTTACCACAATTGATATCAAGCACACGCTAGAAGCGAATACAAACTTTTTATACATGTGTACATTTTTTTAGGATGATTAAATGAAATTCAATGATTGGCATTCATCTATTATGGTATAGATGAATTACTTCAATGACAGCTTATCCTAATGTAGGTGGACCTCTTAAAAAGGAACTAGATAAATAGACTTTATGGATAAAGTCTGGTGAAGCCTTACCAAGTTTTAATTTCTGGATATAATCATCTGAAGGGGAGTGTATTTCTAATTCAAGAAAATTAAGAGCCACATTCTGTGTGACAACTTTCTTAACCGTTTGAATATCATTTGCAGAGATGCTATGCACATGATTTCCAAACAAGAAACCTAAAAAGTCAAAATCTTGGTTGTTTTCTTCATCACCGTGATGATGATGTCCATTTTCGTGGCTATGATGTTGATCTTCAATATGACCGAAAGAATCCTCAAAACCTTCGTGTTCATTATGCACATGTGGAAGTACCTGATGCAGCATAAACATGCTGAATAGGCTTAGAAAAAAAAGGGGAAGTATTTTTTTATTAGAGTGCATGTATGTGCAAATATAATGTTTAATTACAATATCTAGCACAGAAAATTCACTTATACATGAGAAGTAATAAATACATAAATATTGAAATTATAATCGCAACTAAAGATATGGTATAAATCACTGATGCCAATGTTATTC
>JAOULS010000281.1 GCA_029881895.1 Cyclobacteriaceae bacterium
TCAAACTCTCCTTTATAATACTGATGAATGATAGTAGCCATTATTCAAAGTAAAGAATAAGGTTCAATAAATCATAGAAAATAATTGATGAGAATGGGTTGTAATTCTGACACCTCCATTACATCTCCACATCTCCGTTTTACACCTTTCATGTAATCTATGTACAATTTAGTATTGAAAAATGCTATATTCGAGATTCGTTATTTCACAAACCTAAACTCAAAACACATGTTTATAAGAAACATCACCAAAATAGTTGTCATTGGGCTGTTGGCTGTAGTGTCAAGTTGCACGTCACCTGAATCAAATACAGGCGAAATAATACAAGCTATAGATTTATCAAATATGGACTCTACTATTAGTCCTGCTGATGATTTCTTTATGTTTGTTAATGGTAAATGGGTAGAAAAAACTGAAATTCCTTCCGATCAAGGGAGATGGGGTAGTTTTAATGAACTCAGAGAAGTGAATAATAAAACAGTATTAAAAGTATTGGAAGAAGCTGCAAAAAGTGGAAAATATGAAGAGGGAACCGATCAGTACAAAGCTTCAAGTTTTTATAGTATAGGTATGGATTCACTTTTAGCTGAAAAATCAGGTGTTCAAGCTTTACAGCCTGCACTAGATAAAATTGCAGCAATTTCCTCAAAGGTAGGTTTGCAAAAATATTTGTCGGAACAACAAATCTATGGAGGAGGATTTTTTTTCGGATTCTTTATTTATACTGATTTGAAAAACAGTAGTGAAATGACAGCTTATTTAACACAAGGAGGGTTGGGTTTGCCAGATCGTGATTATTATACCAAGGAAGATGCCAAATCGGTTGAACTTCGGAAAAAATATGTAAAACACATCGAAAGAATGTTGAATCTTATGGGTGATGATGAAGAGAGTGCCAAGGATCAGGCGAGTAACATTATGGCACTGGAAACAAGGATGGCAGAGGTTTCGATGACTAATGTGGAAAAAAGAAATATTCCTGCATTGTACAACAAATATGCTCTATCCGATTTGGAAAAAGTAGTACCATCAATTAATTGGGAAATGTATTTGGCAGATATGGGAGTGATAGGAGTAGATACATTAATCGTTATGCAGCCTAAATTTATGGTAGAGTACCAAGAAATAGTAGATGATACTCCAATGGATGAAATTAAAGATTACTTACGTTGGAGACTGGTAGATGAAATGGCATCGGTATTGAGCAATGACTTTGTACAGGCTAATTTTGATTTTTTTAGCAAAGAACTAAGAGGGATTGAAGAAATGAGACCACGTTGGAAACGTGTACTAGGCAGAACGAATGGTGCTTTAGGTGAGGCAATTGGCAAATTGTATGTGGATGAAACTTTTCCTCCAGAAGCAAAAGAAAAAGCTCAAAAAATGGTAGAAAATATTAAATTTTCCTATGCTGATCGTATTAAAAAATTAGATTGGATGTCAGATTCTACAAAAGAAAAGGCATTAGAAAAATTAAAGAAAATGATGGTGAAAATTGGTTACCCTGATGAATGGAGAGACTATTCAGCATTAGTGGTGGAAAATGATCCAGAAAATTCTTCGTATGCTCAAAATATCATGAATGCTGCGAAATTTAGGTTTGAATATCAGTTATCGAAATTGGGGAAACCTGTGAATAAGAAGGAGTGGGGAATGACTCCACAAACGGTAAATGCTTATTTTAACCCTACAAATAATGAAATAGTATTTCCTGCTGCCATTTTACAACCTCCATTTTATAATTACAAAGCTGATGAAGCTGTTAACTATGGAGGAATAGGTGCTGTGATTGGTCACGAAATTTCACATTGTTTTGATGATCAGGGAAGTAGGTTTGATGCAGATGGAAACATGGTGAACTGGTGGGGAGACGTTGATTTGAAAAATTTTCAGGCTAGAACAGGAAAACTTGTAGCTCAATATGATAACTATGAACCACTGGATAGTGTTAATGTAAATGGAGCATTTACATTAGGTGAAAACATTGGTGATTTAGGTGGTGTAAGTGCTGCTTATGATGGTTTACAAAGATATTTCTCAGAAAATGGTCGTCCAGAAAATTTAGATGGATTTACTCCAGAACAACGTTTCTTTATTTCATGGAGTACGATTTGGAGAATAAAATATAAAGACGAAACTTTAAGAACACAGGTGAATACTGATCCACATTCTCCAGGTATGTATAGAGCTAATGGCCCTATTTCTAACTTACCTGAATTTTATGAAGCATTTAATGTGCAAGAAGGAGATAAAATGTATCGACATGATAGTGTGAGAGTGAAGATTTGGTAAATAATTTTTAAGAAAGGTTTTTGAAATTGAATTATCATAACTACTTTTGATGCCTGATGAAAATGACAAGAACAAATATCAATTGGTGGTGGACTAATCAAAACTGATTAGACGATACCTGTTGTGGATATACATCAAAGCCCTGATCCCGATAGTTATCGGGATCAGGGCTTTTTTTATGACTTGAAAATGAAATACATGAATAATAAAGTGAAAAGATATTGGCAAAGGTGTTGGCACATATACATTTTTATGTGGTGAATAACTTACTATGTCTTTTCTAATATAAAAAGGGGTTGTTGTTCACATAGCAAGCCCTTTTTAGTTTTTTACTAACTAAAATAGTTAACCTTGAAAAAATATAAGCTTAAAATACAAACCATAGATTTACTGGCAGATACGCTTACTCCGGTAGGTATTTATTTGCAAGTAAGAGATAAATATGCGAATAGTATCTTGTTGGAAAGTACAGATTATCATGGCAATGAAAATAGTTGCTCATATATCTGCTGTAATCCAATTGCATCAATTGTTTTGGATAATAATGAGTTGAGTACTGTTCATCCTGATGGTGTTGAATCTAAGAAAAAGGAGTTCCAATTGGTGGATGAATTACAACAGTTTATCAATCAGTTTGAAGTTGAAGGAGATAATAAAGAGGAGATAGGAATGTATGGTTATCATTGCTACGATGCGGTTCAACATTTCGAAACAATTTCGTTTAAAGAAAAGTCAGAAAATATACCTGTCCTACATTATGCAATGTACAGTTATGTGGTAGTGATTAATCATTTTAATAGTACACTAAAAATAATTCATGTAAATGTCGAAGAAGGTGAAGAGAGCATTAATGATTTTGTGACACTTATTAAGCAGGCTAACCATCCGAAGTATAACTTTTCTTTACCAGATAAAGAAGAGACAAATTACACAGACGATGAGTATTTATCCATTGTTTCAAAAGGAATAGATCATTGTAAAAAAGGAGACGTTTTTCAAATTGTACTATCCAGACAGTTTCAGCAATCTTTTCAAGGTGACGAATTTAATGTTTATCGAGCACTTAGAGCAGTAAATCCTTCTCCTTATCTATTCTATTTCGATTATGGTTCTTTTCGTTTGATGGGCTCATCACCTGAAGCACAAATTGTAGTAAAAAATAATAAGGCTACAATTAACCCAATAGCAGGTACTTTTCGAAGAACAGGAAATGATGTGGAAGATGCTGAATTAGCTAAAAAATTAGGGAAAGATGAAAAAGAAAATGCAGAACATGTAATGCTAGTAGATTTGGCAAGAAAC
>JAOULS010000282.1 GCA_029881895.1 Cyclobacteriaceae bacterium
ACTTAGCGGGCTTCCACTTTTTTCTTCATCTCCTGTCATTATCACTTCTATTTGCATGTCCTGTAGTAGATTGGCTTCTTTTAACCCTCGAAGTGCAGAAAGGATAATGACATCTCCTCCTTTCATGTCTACTACGCCTGGCCCTTGTAGTATAGAATCATTTATCATTTTGTAGGATTGGAAAGGACTATCGGGCTCAAAAACGGTATCTAAATGACCGATCAGGAGTAGTTTTGGTCCTTTAGTACCTTTGTTAACCGCTACAAGGTGTCCTGCTCTGTTAAAAGATTTTCCTTCCACCCATTTGGTTTCAAGTCCCAAGGCATCAAATTCTTTCATCAATCGTGAACCAACCTCTTTCACACCCTTTAGATTCATGGTGCCGCTATTGATATTGATAATCTCTTTTAGTAGTACGATGGAGGCAGCATTGTTTTTATCAATGGAGGTTACTATTTTTTTTTCAACTTTAGAGAGTTGAGCAAAATTGGAAACACATATACTTAGCGATAGGGCAAGCGATAGAATAAATTTCATAAAGGACATATTACGTTTTTGAAAGGTATAAAAGTAATACATTAATACGAATTATTTGGTAGGATAGAGGTACAATCCTAAAGTTGTTGGATGCATCTTTATTCAAGACCTGCCAAGGCAGATTTAGCTTTGTTGTCGATACTATTTTTGTATTCGTGGTTGTTGAAATTCATGGCCATTTTGAAATATTTTTTAGCCATTTCGATTTCTTTTTCTGCTTCATAGATATAGCCCAATTGAAGAGCCGAGTTTGGACCAAAGTACCATTCTTCATTTTTAGTGGCATTGATCGTTACCTTATATAAGGCAATTGCCATTCCTGTTTTACCTGTTTTGTGGTATAACCTCGCTTTGCGATAATTAAATTCTACTTCATCTATTTTTTCAGCAAAATGAAAATCACCTACTTGACTGATGAGAGCGTTGGCACGCTCGTAATACCCTCCATCTGTGGCATAGCGTAAACGAACAATTGTTGGGTTAGGCAATGTCCTATTGACTAACTGAGTTTGTGCATATTTATCTACTTCGGTATTGGTCGATCCGTTCGCAATCGCCAAATCAATATATTCAGTAGCTTTTTCATTTGCCCCTTGTAACAGGTGCGAAATTGCAATTTTATAATAGGCATCTTTTATAAACGAATTGCCCTGCTGCCATTTTATAAAATGTTGATACCATGAAATGGATGATGAATAATTTCCTTTTTGAAGCAATATTTCCGCTTTCAAATATTCTAAGATAGGGAAGGAGATCGTTTTTTTATTTTTTATGGATAATAAATGGTCTAATACAGCTAATGCTTTGTCGCTATTAGAATTTTTCATTAACAATGAGGCGTATATATACCCAAAAAGTATATTATTAGTGTTGTTTTGGTAAAGAGAGTGTAATTCATCTACTGCAATTGATGGGTGTTGTAAAATGTAAGCATTTACTAAAGCAATTAATATTTTCGCTTCTTGTCGAAACATATTATTACTATTAGCCAATTTGTCTAATTCCGCTAGTCCTTGTTGCACTTCACCATTAATCCCTAAAATAGAAAAAACCCATTGGTATTTATCGGGTATTGAGCCTATGATGATATGAATTAAACCTAGCGTCTTATTATTGGGTAAAAAGTCAGGAAACGCTTCCTTATTCGCTTTTATAATAATGTAAGCTCTTCTTAAATCGAGTACTCCACTCCACGTTTCATTGTTTTTTATATGCACAAAAGCAGATTGTAATTGCATTTCTGCTCTATAAAACCGTTGGTAGGGATTGTCTTTGCCTGAGGCTATGACCTGAATTCGGTCATAACTGTAGGAGTGATACTGTTCAAATTCGTTTACTATTTCGTCATTTTCATTAATCACAGCACGGATTGCTTTTGAAAGATGATGAATGTATAAGTGAGCAGGAAGGTCTGTGTTGTGTGTTGCCTTCTCAGCGTCATCCAGCATAAGCGATAAGGCTAGTTGGTAGGCAGTAGTGGCAGTACTATCGGGTATCCATTGGGAAAATGAACGACCAACAAAGCACAAGAAGAATAAAATAAAGAAAGGGTAAGTTAAAAAACTTACCCTTTTATGTAATAGGTTATGATTGACGTCTGTTTTCAAACAAATATCATTTTTCTACTTTCTTTTTTCGTGTTGTTCTCTTCGGTTTCTCTTCTACAATCACGAATTCAACATCAGCTAATATACGTCCACAGTGCTCACAAACAATAAGTTTCTTCCTGTCTTTAATGTCAGCTTGTCGTTGTGGGGGTACTACATTGAAACAACCTCCGCAAGCATCTCTTTTTACAGAAACTACTGCTAAACCATTTCTTGCATTTCCTCTAATTCTCTCGTAAGCAGTAAGCAAGCGCTCTTCAACTTTTTTCTGAGCTTTCTGACGAACACCCATTAATTTGTTTTCTTCCTCTTGACTTTCCGAAGAGATTACGTCTAACTCAGATTTTTTAGTATCCAAATCTTTCTTACGCTCGTCAAGAATCGACTGCGTATTGCTAATTTCTTCTTTTTTAGCTTCAATTTTAACAAAAGCTTCTTTGATTCGCTTTTCGTTAATCTGAATTTCTAAGGCTTGCAACTCCATTTCCTTCGTAATAGCATCGTATTCTCTATTATTCCGAACATTGGTTTGTTGCTCATTATATTTTTTAATTAAAGCTTCAGATTCCTTAATAGAGGTCTTTTTGTCACTAATTTGGGCTTCTACACCTTCCAAATCAGTATTAAACTTATCAATACGAGTTTGATAACCAGCTATTTCATCTTCAAGATCTCTTACCTCATCAGGTAATGCACCTCTGACTTTAAATATTTCGTCTAATGTTGAATCAATCTCTTGTAATTTAGCAAGAGCTTCTAGTTTTTGTGGTATTGTACTTTCCATGAACTTTAAAAGTAACTTATAGGGTTAGTATTTACTTCTGACAAACAGAGCGCAAATGTAGTGAATTTTTTATTTAAAATCTCAAAAATTAAATCTTTTGTATATACTTCGCTTTCATAATGTCCAATGTCGCAAATCATTAATTCATCTTCAGCATCAAAGAATTCATGGTATTTAAAATCTGCAGTAATAAAAACATCTGCATTAGCCTTTTTAGCCGCTGCTAATAAAAAACTTCCTGACCCTCCACAAATGGCTATTCTTTTAATCAAATCGCTAGTGTAGCGGGTATGCCGGATAGTAGTTAGGTTCATTTTTGTTTTTAAATAATCTAAAAAGGTAAGATGAGTCATAGGCTTTTCCAATTCAGCTATTATCCCACTTCCTATCTCTTGATTGTAGTTTTGTAGTTCCGAAATATAATAGGCTACCTCTTCGTAAGGATGACTTTCTTTAAGGGCAGTAGTTATTTGATGCTGTAAATGTGTAGGAAACACTACTTCTATTCTGTTCTCATCTACGATTTCTTCTCTATTAGGACTTCCCACAACTGGAGTAGCATTTTCATTGGGAGTGAATGTCCCCTTGCCAATACTACTGAAACTGCAATTAGAATAATTGCCTATATTACCTGCTCCAGCGGCATACAATGCCTGCGTTACCTG
>JAOULS010000047.1 GCA_029881895.1 Cyclobacteriaceae bacterium
ATAGGCATAGTCATTTAATGTTCCTCCATAAATATCAGGGGTAAATGCAGCACCTGTAGAGCCATCTAAATAATGTACAAAAACATCAGAATTACCACTGGATGTTTTATTAAGAAACCCTGAGGTAGTAGCAAAATCTACTGTGCCAATAAAGTTTCCTACTATAGCAATATTTCCTGATGAGTAGATTGCAAGACTACGACCTTCATCCGCTCCAGTACTCCCCCAACTATAGGCCCACTGATAGGTGCCTGAGGAATTGAGTTTTTGAATAAAGATATCATCTAACCCATTCGAGCTAAGATTAACAGTGCCAGCTCCTGGGTCAAAATCGGCAGTATTTCTAAAACTACCCGTTGTAAATACATTGCCAGAAGCATCTACGGCTATTCCATAGCCAATATCATCAGAAGCAGCACCCATTCTTTTTGCCCATACAAATGTTCCAGACGAGTTTAACTTCACAATAAAAATATCAGTTCCTCCTGCTGAGGTTAAAGTAGAAGTGCCTGTTCCAGGATTGAAATCAACAGATCCTGAAAAGTACCCAGTTACGTAAACGTTACTAGAAGCATCGCTCGTTATCTCTAAAGGCATACAATATGATCCGCTAGTTGGATAAAGTACTTTTGCCCAAACCAAATTATTGGAGGCATCAAGTTTTTGAATGTAACCCCCATTTCCATATGGTGAACTTAGATTTGCCGAGCCTGTACCTGGATCAAAATCTACTGTTTGCGTAAAATAACCCGTTGCCAATACATTCCCTGCCGCATCGGTAGTAATAGACTCTCCAGCATCAGCGGTTGTAGATCCCATTGTATTTGCCCAATGGAAGCTAGGGTTCTGAGCCATTAAGCTCATACTGGCTAAGCTAATGACAAACGTTAAAATAGTGTGTGTAATTTTTTTCATAACATATTTAGTTAAATTATGTTACGAAAATGATGTGCTTTATACGCATTGCACCTATCCTAGTGGGGTAGTTTTCTACCTACCTAGGGGGGTAGTATTTGTCAAAAGTTAAGAAAAAGTGCTTTAAGAATTATTTTTATTAGAAGAATGAATTGCAAACTGAAGGGCTTCTTTTCGATTAGCAACGCCTAATTTATCATATATGTTTTTCAAGTGAAATTTAATGGTGTTGATGGATACAAATAATTGTTCGGCTATTTCACGATTAGATTTTCCTTCTAAACTTAATTTTAATGTATCTAATTCTCTTTCCGTTAAAGGAGTGTGGAGTTCTTCATTTATCTCTTTTAAGTTAAATGTTATTTTTGTTTCTCCTTGAAGAAGTTGTAATTCAAAAACCCTTTGTTTTAAAGCATCCAATTGCTGTTCTTGTACCATCTTATCGGCAATAGATTGTTTGTTTTTCATGTAATAATACACCACAAGAAAAGAGACGATTAATACACTAATGACTAAAATTGCTAATAATTTAAAATTAGCCTCTGATAGCTCTTTCTCCTGAATCTGTGATTTAAGTGCTAATTTTTCAATTTCTACTTCTTTTCGCTCTGCTTCATATTTTGCTTGAAGCTCATAAACCCTGTTTAGCATTTTGTCAGATTTTATGGAATCATTTAAGGCATATATCTCATCTTGTAGTTGAATAGCCGTTAACAATTGGTTTTCTTCTATTGCTACGATCTTACTCAGTTCTTTTATCGTTTTTTGTTCATCTTTGTCTTGCTGATTTACAGCTATTAAATTTCCTGAAGCTAATTTATCTTTTGCTAATGGGTAGTTTTTTTCAATAATTGCCAATTTCGCCCAAGCTCCGAATAATTCAGAGGTTTTATAACCTACCTTATTGAGTATTGTATTAGCGATTTGTAAATTTTTCCTAGCCATTTGATTATCTTTTAGTGCTAAATAAGACTCGGCTATGTTTATATGACTTACGCCTAGTGCAATAGAATCTCTACCCTCTATAGCTATCAGCTCTTGTGTCTTTAGTAAATTTTCTAGCCCATCGCTATAATTACCTGTTTTGTTTTGATACATACCTATTTTCATATGACTCCTTGGTCGTACTACACCCGATTTTTTGGAGATAACATCTGCTTTTAGTGCAAAATCAAGTGCTAAAGGGACGTTGTCTAGCTTAGCATATATTCCTGCTATATTACCCAATAATGAGATTTGAAACTCTGCATGGTTTAGTTCATTACTTATAGAAAGCGCTTCTTGGTAGTAATCTAAAGCGGTATGATAATAATTTCTAGCCCAATTAATATTGCCATAAGCCCTGAATATTTGAATTTCAATAATAGGATTTTTGCCTTTAGGTAGACTTTTGTTGGCAAGATCGATATAGAATAATGCTGAGTCAAATTTGGCCAATTGCCCATAAGCTGAGCCTTTATAATAGTAGAAATATGATTTTAATGAATCTTCCTTTGTCTTGTCAATATCTATTTTTTCAAGAATATCAATTACCGTATTGGGATTTCGAGTAGATAATATCTCTTCATAGATAGCGATACTATTATCTTTTACTACTTGAGCTTCCAATAGTGTGATAACAAATAAAAAATAGAGAGATAATACAAAATTATTTATAGTCATATCATTTTTTAGCGTAAATATATTAAAGTAAAACAATTGATAAATACATTCATAATAATATTGAGTCTATTTTCTTTTAAAAGAATTTATCCCCTCAATTGTCCGTTTAAGTAAAAATTTTAACTCAAATGAGTATTTTAGCAAAATTTTGAAACAAAAGATTCATTTTTGGAGTCTGTATACAAATCAGAATTATTTTTTTATAGAAATATGAACAAGCGTCAAGTAATTATAGTGTTAGTCGGTATTAGTATTGTTGTGGGCTCTTTTGCACTATCAAAAGTTTTAGGGGGAATGAAAGAGCCACCTAAAAAGAAACCACCTGTAGAAATAAAGAAATATGTAAAAACCTCGCCAGTTGAATACGGAGATGTAAATACATGGATTTTAGCGCACGGCAGAGTATCTACTGCGCAAACATTGGATATGATTGCGGAGGTACCTGGAAAAATGAGAAAAGGAGCCATACCCTTGAAGGCAGGTCAGAAATTCCGAAAAGGTACATTGCTCTATAGTATTGATAATACAGAGGTAAGATTAAATCTTAATGCTCAAAAGAGTAATTTTTTGCGCGATATAGCCAGTATTTTACCCGATTTAAAAATTGATTACGCTGATAATTTTGATAATTGGGCAAGTTATTTTGAAGAAATTGACATAGAAAAATCACTTCCTGAGCTTCCAAAACATAAGTCGAATAAGGAAAAAACATTTTTAGCTACAAAAAACATATTTAGTAGCTATTATTCCATTAAAAGTGCAGAAGCTAATTTGCGAAAGTATCAATATTATGCCCCTTTCAATGGAAGCATTACCGTGGTCAATTTTCAGTCGGGTTCTTATGTAAACCCAGGTGCTAAAATTGCAAACTTGGTACAATCCAATAATATGGAAATAAAGGTAGATGTGGCACTAAAAGATATTAATTGGGTGCAAAACGGAGCTCCTGTGTCTATTACCACAGACAATAAGGTTGATTCATGGCAAGGGAAGGTAATACGAATAGGAGAGGTGGTTAACCAACAAACGCAGTCGATAGATGTGTATGTGGCCATAGAGCAAGGTGATTACCCCCTCTATGACGGGATATATTTACAAGCAAAAATACCAGGGTTGCAAGTAAAACAAGCGATGGTAATTCCTAGAAATGCTATTTTTAATGGGAATGAAGTTTTTGTATTGGAAGATACACTGCTAAAAGTAAAAGAAATAAATATCCATAAGCTCAGTCCTGAAAATGCGATTTTTTCAGGATTGAATGCAGGTGAAAATTTAGTTGTGGAGCCATTGATTAATGCACATAATAATATGAAAGCATTTAAGTTAGAAGAGAAAAGTGACTTTGATATTGAAGCAGAAGAAGATCCTAAAAGTACATTAGTAAATAACTAAAAGATGAAAAAAGGAGGAGCCATTGCTAATGCGATAGAGTATTTTGTGAAATTCCCGATACTCGCTAATATAATTATTGCCCTAACACTTATCTTAGGTACTGTAAGTTTAGTAAACACTAAAAAGTCTTTTTTCCCTACAAGAAAAGATAGTATCATTAATATTCAGGTGGCTTATCCAGGTGCGTCACCCGAAGAAATGGAAGAAGGGGTTACCATTAAAATAGAGGAATCATTGACCAGTATTGCTGGGATCGATGAAATCACGTCCACTTCTTCTGAAAATAGTGCTTCTATTAGTGTGGAGGTACTGGAAAGTTTTGATATTGATGAAGTATATACCGATATCAAAAATGCAGTAGATGGGATTAATGGCTTTCCTGTAAGTGCTGAAAAACCAATAGTTTTTAAACAAAGACAACGTTCTACCGCTCAATGGATGGCATTGGTAGGGGATGTGGATATAAAAACACTCGATATCTACTCCGAGGAAATTAGGGATGACCTGTTGGCATCAGGTGTAATTTCTCAGGTAAACATTAATGGAATTAATCCATTGGAAATATCCATTGAGGTATCGGAACAGAATTTATCTCGCTATGGAATTACGTTCGATCAGGTAGCGAATGCTGTGCGTCAGAATAATCGCGATATTTCTGCAGGTTCAATTAAATCGACCTCAGAAGAAATTCTCATACGTTCGAAGGCAAAAGAAACGGATGCTGCTTTGATTGGGGACATCGTAGTTAGATCAAGTGAAGATGGGAGTGATTTGTTTTTAAAAGATTTGGCCACCATCAAAGAGCAATATGCCGATCAGCCCAATAAGGCAATGCTAAATGGTAAACCAGCAGTATTTATCGAAGTTAGAAAACTTGAGAATGAAGATTTGGAAGAAATTTCAAATGTGGTAAATACATATGTGGATGAGTTTAACCAAACCCACTCAGGTATAAAGCTAGAAATCCCATGGGATTTCATGAATTTACTCGGTCAACGGCTCGATTTACTTACTAATAATGGGTTGGTGGGTTTGTTGATGGTATTAATTGCTCTAGGAACATTTTTAAGCTTACGACTCTCATTTTGGGTAGCGTGGGGTATTCCGTCTTCCTTTTTAGGAATGTTTATCGTAGGTGCATTTTTCGGACTTACGATTAATATGATATCGTTGTTCGGGATGATATTGGTAATTGGTATTTTAGTAGATGATGGTATTGTTATCGCTGAAAATATTTTCACTCATTTCGAACGACATAAAAATCCTGTACGGGCAGCTGTTGAAGGAACACTAGAAGTGTTGCCTGCCGTTTTCACTTCTGTAACTACGACCATAGTGGCATTTACACCGTTATTTTTCCTTACAGGTGGAATGGAGTTTCTGAAAGACATGGCGTATGTGGTAGTGTTTAGTTTGGCTTTTTCACTATTAGAAGCCTTCTTTGTTCTACCTGCTCATTTGTCTAGCAAGTCAGTATTGAGTGTGAAGAAAACAGACACACGGAGTTATAAAATTCGAAAAGCTATTAATAAAGTGATTGATTTTATGCGTTATAATTTATATGGTAATGCACTTAAATTTACGCTTAGGTATCGATTCATTTCTATAAGCGTAATATTAGGGCTATTTTTAATTGTAGGGGGTCTTTTTGGAGGTGGATTTATAAAAGCTACTTTTTTTCCTCAAATACCATTTAATAGTTTTAATATCAATGTAGCCTTTAAGCCAGGAGAGCGGGAAGCAAAGGTTGAAAAGTACCTCGAACGTTTTGAAAATGCGGTTTGGGCAGCTAATGATGATTTAAAGGAAGAAATAGAAACCGAAGATGATATTATCAACTATACGTTTGGTTCTGTAGGAAACAATCGCTTGGGTGATGTAGGGTCTCACGCAGGGAATATCAATGTTTTTTATAAAGAATTAGACGATTATGGTATCAACAGTTTTGATATAATTGCAAAAATAAAAAAACATATAGGGGAGGTGCCCGAAGCAGAAAAATTTACTATTGGTGGTGCCAACAGATGGGGGAAACCTATTTCAATACGCTTATTAGGAAAGAATAATGAACAGTTACAAGAGGCAAAAGATTATCTAAAGACTGAGTTACTCAATATTTCTGAATTGACGGAGATACAAGATAATGTGGCGATTGGCAGGAGGGAAATGCTGTTCGATCTTAATCCTGAAGCTTATTTTTTAGGGCTATCACATAACGATATTACCAAGCAAATTCGACAAGGTTTTTTTGGTGAAGAAGTGCAACGACTTCAAAAAGGAAACGATGAAGTACGTGTTTGGGTACGTTATCCAGGTTCGGGAAGAAAAAATGTAGGTCAGTTGGAAGATATGAAAATAAAGACCACTACTGGGCAGCAATTGCCGTTGTCACAGTTAGCAGGCTACAATGTAGAACGTGGCATTTCAGGGATAAAACACTTTGATGGTAAAAGAGCCGTAACCGTAGAAGCAGATATGGTAGATCCATTTGGTGAAGTACCTCCAATTGTAAAAGAGGTACAAGAAAACATAATACCAAAACTTAATGAGAAATTCCCAACCGTTACGGTTGATATGGGAGGACAAGCAGAGGAAAGTGCGAAGGCAGGGAAAGAAATAGGGTTATTTTTTGGAGGGGCGTTTATGATTATGTTTTTTATTATCATGATTACCTTTAGGTCTTTTTATCAAGCGGTTTTAATTATTGCGATGATTCCACTTGGGTGGATGGGAGCAAGTATTGGACATGGCATAGAAGGGCATCCCGTATCGTTGCTAAGCGCATGGGGAATGATTGCTCTGTCAGGAGTGATTATTAACGATGCCGTAGTATTTTTAGCAAAATTCAATTCACTAGTTAAAGAAGGAATATCTGTATATGACGCAGCATATCAAGCAGGAATCGCTCGTTTTAGAGCAATTATGTTGACCTCCATAACAACCGTAGTTGGGCTATGGCCTTTAATTATCGAAACGAGTTTTCAAGCACAATTTTTAATACCTATGGCCATATCAGTAGCCTATGGAGTGCTTTTAGGCACATTTTTCATCCTTCTTTTCTTCCCTCCGTTGATCTTAATATTCAATGATGTGAGAAGATATGCATTTTGGCTTTGGACAGGTGAAAAACCTGAAAGAGAAGATGTGGAAAGGGTATTGATGGATGATAGAAGGTTAGAGAGATATAAAGAGTCAGCATAATCATTTCAAAATTTATTTTATAATATTTAGAATCTAAAGAATGAATTTAAAATCACTACTAATTGGTTTATGTGGGTTAGTATCTTTCTTCTCTTTTGGACAAGAAAATTTATCCCTTTCCGATGCCATACGTTTAGGGTTGCAACGCAATTATGATATACGAATAGAAGAAAAAACCATTGCAATTTCTGAAAAAAATAATAGCTGGGGCGAAGCAGGTTTGTTTCCTAGTTTAACCACTTCTTTGCAGGGAAGTACCAATGTTTTTGATAATAAAGAATCGCTGAATCCTTTTCAGATTGTTGCACAGACGAAAACCACTCAACAGTACGTGCCAGCCTTAAATTTAAACTGGAATTTACTAGGGGTAAAAAATATTTTCATTGCTAAACATCGGTTTGAAACCTTACAAAGAGAGAGTATGGGTAATGCGGATGTAGTGATTGCCAATACTATTCAGTCTATTATTTTGGGATATTATATCGCTGTATTAGAAAAAAAACGTACTGAAGAGTTTAAAAAACAACTCAAGCTCAGTAACGATAAATATGACTTGGTAAAACTGAAATCTGAATTAGGAAGTGCGGTAACTACAGATTTATTACTCGAAGAAGGAAATTATTTAACAGATTCAGCAAATTATATAAATCAGCATTTAGCGTTTAAAAATGCGATGTTTAACTTTAATTTCCTTATTGGTGAAACCGAAACCAATACCTTATATAATCTTACCGATGACCTTACGGATGATGTTGAAGAATTGACCTTTGAGGGTTTAACAAATAGACTCAATCAATCTAATATTGATTTAAAGAAACAATACTTATCTCAAGCAATCATTAATGATGACGTACAGTTGAGTAAAGCTAATCGGCTTCCTCAGTTGACAATAGGTGCGAATTATAATTATACTACCAATACGCAGGATGTTACGGATTGGCCAGTGTCAAGACGTGAAATCAGAGACCCTAGTACTGGTGCTGTAGTAGATGTGCTTGATATTGGCAATAATCGCAATGTACGATATGGCGCAAATTTTACCGTTTCGTTTAACCTTTATAACGGAGGGAAAATTAATAGAGCCATTCAACGAACAATTATTCAGGAAGACATTGGCAATATTAGAATAGAAAAATTGAAAGCTTCACTCAATAGAGACTTGGTAAAGACATTTGAACAGTATAGGGTGAGGAAACAGCTTTATGAGATTAGTGATTTAAGGTACGTTTCTGCTACTAAAAATCTTGAAATTTCTACCGAAAAGTATAATGGAGGTACTATTAGTTCTTTTGATTATAGAACAGTGCAAAACAATCAACTAACGGCAGCCACCCAACGTTTGCAGTCACTCTATAACCTTATCGACTCGAAAGTTTCCCTAATGCGACTTACAGGGGGAATTATAGAAACCTATAAGCAGTAAGCTGAATTCTTACCGCAATTAGTGACTACAGCGTCTCATGCGGATGACGCTGAGGGGATTGTTTTTCTTATATTTTTGGATACGCTGACTGATGCACTCGAAGTCAACGTACCCTCCCTATTATCTCCACTCAGCATCACTCGAAGAGAACTCTGAGTGAATTATGGTTTGTATGTGAGACAAGAACAAAGGCTTTGGAATACACCACATCACGCCACCGTTTGTATCTCACAAATGGTCTGATTTAAGAGGTGTTCATACCACCCCTTATATGAGTCACCCACTTAATTTGTGGTAGCACCAAAAAGATATGACGTAAAGCAGCAGATTTTGCGGCTTTTTTTTATTTTTGTTATTGAATTAAAACCCTGAAGTATGAACCAACCAGATGCATTAAACCAAGTTGCTGAATTTCATAAAACGTTTAAACACCCTGTATTGGAAACACCAACGCTACCTAGTGACAAAAGGTGTGCCTTACGAGTTGAACTTATTTCAGAAGAGTTAAAGGAGTTGCAGGAAGCCATTATTGATAAAGATATGGTTGAGATTGCTGATGCACTTTGTGATATTCAATATGTACTGTCAGGAGCCATTTTAGAATTTGGCCTAGGAGATAAATTCAAGGAGTTATTTGATGAAGTTCAGCGGTCGAATATGAGCAAAGCGTGTGATAATGAACAACAAGCAATAGACACGGTTGCCTATTATAAAAAAGAAAAAAACACAGAGTGCTATTATAAAGAAATAGAAGGTAAGTGGCTTGTTTATAGAACAGCAGACGAAAAAACGATAAAATCCATCTATTATTCTCCTGCTGATTTGAAAGGGATTCTTAAATAGTATGAATTATGCCTAAAGGAGCGCATTTTAAAAAGGAAAACCCAAGAAACCATCAAGTTTCGTTTAAAGTAAACCAAACGGAATTGGATCAATTACGAAAATTGACCGAAGAAAGAGGTCTTTCGATACCTGAATGGTTGCGTTCTCATATCACAACAGGTAGTAGTACCTCCGTGTCGTCTAGTAGTAAACCTATCAAAAAGGCAATTAAAAAGAAGACGAATGACAGTAGTGCCAATACCGATGAGCAAACCTCGTTGTTTTAAGCTAAACCCCTAAAATATTCCACTTACCCCTTGTCTTGCGAATGCTTCGGCATGTTTGATGTTTAACCCGGATTCAAGTCCTCTAAATTCACCCATTTTTTCATGGTGGTTGTACCATTCGATTGGTTTTTGACTAACATGCTTCATTGTGGCTTCTTTTTTCAGTTCAAAGGTATTGGAGATGTCTACATAATGCGTAGGAGAGAAATGTTGTGTTTGATCTCCAGTAAGTACTTCGAAATAATACAAATCAAAGGCTTTTTTCTCATCCCTTCTAAATGAGTTCCATGTATTGTACACCAAATTAAATGCAGCTCTGTGATCGGGGTGAGTGTCGATGGGCCAGTGTGTCAGTACGATTAATGGGTTTTCTTCTTCAATAAGAAGTGCCATTTTTTTATATTCATCACTATTTATAATAGTGCTTCCATCTACTTGTCCAAAAAAATAGGGTTGTGCTTGTGTGATTTTACATGCTTCTGCTACCTCTTGGGTTCGAATTGTTGCTGCATCGTCATGCGATACTCCTTCTATACCTGCTTCTCCTCTTGTTAAATATACGGATATAACCTCATGTCCTGCTGCTGTTAATTTACATATTGTTCCTCCACAACCTGTTTCAGGGTCATCAGGATGACCTCCTACAACCATTATTTTTAGTTTTTCACTTTGTTTTCTATCGCTTACACGTCCAAATGATGGAAAGCTAAACAATGATGCTCCTAGTACTCCTGCGGTGGTATTGAGCATCTGTCTTCTATTAAGTTTATTCATGGTTTTGTATCGTCTTAAGCAGTAGTTTTATTTTTTTATTGGTTGAAGTTAATGAAATATATTAGTGTTGAATAGAATAGAGCTGCTCTTTGTTTTTAGGATGTAATAATTTTTTGCATATTAATGCAAAATTATTGATTGTTTAAACTCTTATTTCGATTTGAATACTCATCTTTGTAATTTGAAATATGACCTCAGACGTAGTATGAATACAAGAGTATTATCTTTTTTGATTTTTGCAACCATCGTAAATTTCTCTTTTGCTCAAACGGACACACTCACTCAAGAGTTATCCGAAGTTATTGTAACATCAAACAGAATTGAGCTTCCTTATGCAGAACACACCAGAAGTATCATACTGATTTCTGAAGAAGAAATTAAGAAAACACCAGCCTCAAGTGTAGCTGAGTTATTACATTATGTAGCAGGGGTAGACGTTCGTTCTCGTGGCGCAAATGGAATACAAGCGGATATAGGTATTCGAGGGGGTACTTTTGATCAATCGCTTATTTTAGTGAATGGTATTAAAATAAGTGATATGCAAACAGGGCATCACTCATTGAATTTACCCATTGACCTTTCTAATGTAGAACGTATAGAGGTGATAAAAGGCCCAGCTGCTCGTATATATGGGCAAAATGCTTTTTCAGGTGCGATAAATATTGTCACTAAATCGGTTGAGAAATCAGGGGTAGAGCTTCAACTAACAGGAGGTGACTTCGCTTTATTTGGAGGTAGAGTAGGGGCATCCATCAAAAAAGAAAAGCAAAATCACTACCTTTCTGTTGGCTATGACCAATCTGAAGGGTATAAACATAATACAGATTATGACATTGTTAATCTCTTCTATCAAGGTAGTGTACAGGTAGGTAATGGTAAAATTGGTGTAATGAGTGGCATCACCGACCGAAATTTTGGTGCTAATGGATTCTATGCTAGTCCTGACTATACAGAACAATATGAATCGGTGCTTACTGGCTTAGGAGCTATTTCATATTCTACGTTAATTAATAATACGTCAACATTAGAAGCTCGAATGTATTATCGAACAAACCATGATGATTATATTTTTATTCGTGACAATCCCGATGTATATCATAATACACACGAAAGCAATACGCTTGGTTTTGAAATTAATATGAGTATTCCTACTAATTTGGGCGTTACAGGGGTAGGGGTCGATTTTAATAACGTAACATTAGCCAGTAATAATTTAGGAAATAGATCGAGGTTTGTGTCCACCATGTTTGTGGAACATCGTTTTGAGATGATGGACAGTCGTTTGTCCATTACTCCTGGAGTGCAATTAAATCATTACTCTGATTTTGGGTTTATGGCCTTACCAGGGATCGATTTAGGCATTGCCGTCCACCCTTCTTTTACAGTATTTGCCAGTACAGGGTATACCTATCGCGTACCTACTTTTACAGATTTATATTATGTAGGTCCTGCGAATGTAGGAAATGCTGATTTGAAGCCAGAATACGCATGGACGTATGAACTGGGTTTGAAATCGACTAAACTACCGGGACTGATTGCTCAAGGGAGTGTTTTTTACCGTAGTGGACAAAGCATTATCGATTGGGCAAGGCAATCAGATGCTGACCCTTGGCAACCGTTAAACGTGCTTGCTGTGAATATGAAAGGAGTAGATAGTAATTTGAGTTTTTTGGTAAATGAACTTTCTGATAACGAGAATTCATTTTTACAACGTGTAAATGTCAACTATACGTTAATCAATTCAACGTTTTCAACTACAGAGGTAACACAATCGAGGTATGCCTTAGAAAATCTACGTCACCAACTGTCACTAGGAATACAAATGCGCTATTTCAAATCACTTCATCATTCAGTTTATTACAATTATTATGATCGGGTTAATTTAACTGATTATTCATTATTGGATACTCGATTAAGTTGGGAGATGTCGAATTATGGTGTGTTTGTAGATGTTTCTAATCTGCTCGATATTGAATATAAAGAAACTAATTTGGTCACAATGCCCGGTAGATGGGCAAAAATAGGAGTGAATATGTCATTTTAAGGAATAGACGGCTTTAGAAATGTTAGTAATGACTTTTTATTCAACTTGTACTAATCCTTTTTCTACCCTATTTTTCATGTCTTCAAATGTTGAAAAACCACGTGCTATACTGTAAAGATGGTCGTTGTGGTGAAGTAATACCGCAGGATACGCAGTTACGCCCCACTGTCTATTGATGTTAAATTCTTCAATCGTTTCTTTTTTTATCTCTTCGCTCTCAAAACGAAGTCGAAATGCTTCAAAATTAATATTGAATTGATCGCAAATAGAGACGTAAAAAAGAATTTCAGAGGGGTTTTGTGACTCAACATAGAACTTTCGTTGAATAGCATCGAAGAATTCCATTTCTTGATGCTTCACAAACGACCTTGCTGCTATTACAGCGCGACATGCAGGTTCGGTGTCGTAATTAAAAGTTTCACGATCAAACAAGTCATACCCAAAGGGTTGGTTACTCCGTTTATTAACTTCTTCCCAATGATGTTTTAAGACTTTTTTCATTTCATCGTTCCAAGGGTCATCACCCCCTGGGCGTAAACCCCCAACGACAATTCTATAGGCTATTTTTTTTGAATAATGGTCACGAAGCTGAATCAAAGAAGGAGAAATGCCCCAACACCATGAACACATAGGATCCCCTACATAAATAATTTCAGTTTTTTGAATGAAGGGTTCGTTCCTATTTTCCATAATTCATCAAGTGATGAAGGGGTACAGATTCCTGTAATAGGGTCGCAGTTTTCCATTTTTTGAATTTATTATGTATATTAACTATTTTGTTCACAAATTTTGTATTTATTTTATTTAATGTAACTTTTGATGAAATTTTAAATGTAATATGAATAAATAATTGTTGAAATTGAGATTCTCTTAAATTGATTATATTATTATGATTGTATATCATGGCCAAGGTTATTAGTATCAGTAACCATAAAGGAGGAGTAGGAAAGACCACCGCAGTAGCAAATATAGGCTTTGCGCTAGCTCGACAATTTAAGGTTCTTATCATTGATTTAGATCCACAGGCAAATTTATCATCTGGATTGGGATTTGAAAATTCCCAAATAAATATGGCATCTATCATAAAGGATCGTATTCACTTTCAGAGGCGTACTATTATTCCAGAAGTAATTACTAAGTATGTACATATCATTCCAAGTTCTTTTATACTTAATGAAATTGAAGTGTTATTACATGATAAGCCAGATGGATTATCCGTTTTGAAAGAGATTCTATATGAATTAAAAAATAAATATGATATCATTTTAATTGATTGCCCCCCTGCACTAAATTATTTAACTTTAAACGCCTTAAATAGTAGTGATCTTATTGTGATACCTGCCAAACCTGAGCGGTTTTCTGTGATAGGAGTGGATAAAATTGTGTCAATAGCTGAAAAAAATAATATCCCCTTTAAAATACTCTTTAATCAAGTTAACAAAAGATCGTTACTTCATAAAAGAATAATAAAACTGACCAGAGAAAAGTATAATGGAAGAACTTTAAACCATTATGTTAGAAATAACGTTTCTTTGGCAGAAGCTTTTGATGAA
>JAOULS010000283.1 GCA_029881895.1 Cyclobacteriaceae bacterium
CTATTGGTAGCAGGATTTGTTTTTACGATTTGGTTAGCAGGAAGAATATATCGCGTGGGAATATTAATGCATGGCACTAAAGTGAATTATAAAGTACTAGCAAAATGGTTTATGATGAAGCATTGAAAAAACGAACCATATTGCCAAAGGGTTGCTACAGTTAAAAACAAAATAATTACACTATACCGTTTTTTTTACTATTTTACCGATTATTTAACTGTCCTGTTTATTAAAAGTGGCCTTAGAAAAAATTCCTTATTTATACGGTAGTAAATCCCAAATGAAATGGATTGCTCTGCTAATTGCAGCCGTTATTAGTATTGTATCAATCTATTACACTAACTATCTAGTGAATAAATTGAAGGAGCGTGAAATAAAATCAATAGAAGTGTTTGCAAGCTCTATGGAGTATACCATTGAAAACAACGTTGCGGATCAACTTCCTTCGGTAATACGAGAAATCATCATTAACAATGACCAGATTCCGTTGATCTATGTTAACTCTAAAGACGAAATCGAAAATTGGCGTAACATTAAAATTGATGAAAAATGGTCTGAAGAAAAAAAACAAGAAGTCCTTAAGAAGGAGCTTGAATCAATGAAAGAAGCTTACGAACCTAAGCATGTTTTTGATAGAGATGAGCAAACAGGCGAAATTCTCGATTTCTGGTTTATTTATTACAAAAATTCATTCTTACTTACTCAACTTACCTATTACCCTATTATTCAACTTATCATAATTGGTGTTTTTGGGTTGATCGTCTATCTCATATTTAGTTATTCTAAAACCGCTGAACAAAATAGGGTTTGGGTAGGGTTAGCTAAAGAAACAGCCCATCAATTGGGCACTCCTATTTCATCGTTAATGGCATGGGTAGAATACTTCAAGGAAGATCCTGGCGTAAAAAACAAAGGTGTGGTAGAAGAACTAGATAAGGATATTAAAAAACTACAACTCATCACCGAACGATTTTCCAATATTGGATCAGTACCTGTACTCAAAGAAGAAAAACTCGAAGAGATTATTAATAATGTAGTGGAATACCTGAAACCTCGTATTTCTACCAAAGTTTCAATTGATGTGATTACAATCAGTAGCGATGTAAGGGCCAATCTTAATGCACCACTATTTGAATGGGTGTTAGAAAACTTATGTAAAAATGCCGTTGATGCAATGGGGGGAATTGGCAGCATACGCATAAAACTCCTCCATGGAAGTGATCATCGTGTATTTATCGATATTACCGATACTGGGAAAGGAATAGCAAAATCTAAAATAAAGCATGTGTTCAACCCTGGTTTTACTACTAAACAACGAGGATGGGGCTTAGGACTTACACTCGCAAAACGAATTATCGAAACCTATCACAAAGGTAAAATTTTCGTAAAATCCTCTGAAGAAAACGAAGGAACTACATTTAGAATCGTGTTGAGTTCGTAATCGTATAATTTGTAATCAAAATTCAGCATATCCTTTTGGTTTAAATAAATATAACATTAGCTTTGCAGTCTTAAAATCACGCTTGCTAAATAATATTCAAACACACATAAAATGGCAAATATTGGTAAAATCACACAGGTAATTGGTCCCGTAGTTGATGTAAGTTTCGAAGAAGAGGGTTCAAGAGTTCCTAACATCCTTGATTCATTAGAAATAATCAAAGAAAACGGTACTAAGATAGTACTTGAGTGTCAACAACATTTGGGTGAAGACCGAGTAAGAACTATCGCAATGGAAGGTACCGAAGGGCTAGTTCGAGGAATGGATGTAATAGATATGGGCTCTCCAATTGCTATGCCAACAGGGGACGACATTAAAGGACGACTTTTCAACGTAATAGGTGATGCTATTGACGGCATTAAACAACCAGAAGGCAAAACGAAATTATCTATTCACCGATCTGCTCCTAGGTTTGAAGACCTTTCAACATCTACTGAAGTACTTTACACAGGTATAAAAGTAATCGACTTAATTGAACCCTACTCAAAAGGGGGTAAAATTGGTTTATTTGGTGGTGCTGGTGTTGGTAAAACCGTTTTAATTCAAGAATTAATTAACAATATCGCAAAAGGTCACGGTGGATTATCCGTGTTTGCAGGTGTTGGTGAAAGAACTAGAGAAGGAAATGACTTACTTCGTGAGATGTTAGAATCAGGAATCGTGAATTACGGTGAAGATTTTATGAAATCAATGGAAGAAGGAGGTTGGGATCTTTCGAAAGTGGATAATGCAGCTCTTAAAGAGTCAAAAGCTACTTTTGTTTTCGGACAAATGAACGAACCTCCTGGAGCAAGAGCTAGAGTTGCTCTTTCGGGATTGACATTAGCTGAATATTTTAGAGATGGCGATGGCGAAGGGCAAGGAAAAGATATTCTTTTCTTTATCGATAATATTTTCCGATTTACTCAAGCAGGTTCTGAGGTGTCAGCACTATTAGGTCGTATGCCTTCTGCGGTAGGTTATCAGCCTACATTGGCTACCGAAATGGGTGCTATGCAAGAACGTATTACTTCCACAAAACGAGGATCAATCACGTCTGTTCAAGCCGTTTATGTGCCTGCAGATGATTTAACTGACCCTGCACCAGCTACTACTTTCTCTCACTTAGATGCCACTACTGTACTTTCTAGAAAAATTGCAGAACTAGGTATTTACCCAGCGGTAGATCCTTTAGATTCTACCTCTAGAATTTTATCAAGAGAAATTGTAGGTGACGAACACTACGATACTGCTCAGAGAGTAATAGAAATACTTCAACGATACAAAGAATTACAAGACATTATTGCCATTCTAGGGATGGATGAATTGTCTGACGAAGATAAAGAAGTAGTACACAGAGCTAGAAGGGTACAACGTTTCTTGTCTCAACCATTTCATGTTGCAGAACAATTTACTGGGCTACCAGGCGTGCTGGTTGACATTAAAGACACCATTAAAGGCTTTAATGAGATTATGGACGGAAAACATGATCATCTTCCAGAATCAGCATTTAACTTAGTGGGTTCTATTGAACAAGCTGTTGAAAAAGGCGAGAAATTAATGGCTGAAGCGAGTAAATAACAAATATAAAAGAGCAATGTATTTAGAAATAGTAACACCAGACAAAAAAGTATTTGAAGGAGAAGTAAAAATAGCCTCTTTTCCAGGTACTGATGGTTCTTTTCAAGTGCTTAACAATCACGCTCCATTAATAAGCGCTTTATCTAAAGGCATACTTTCGTATGAAGATAAAGAGCAACATTATGAAATAAAAATTGAAGGGGGAGTAGTTGAAGTTTTACACAACGAAATAATCGTTTTAGCTGAAGGCATTGTTAATGATTAATTAACCTATACACTAAATCTTTTTTAAAGCCACGTTTTTAAAAAACGTGGCTTTTTTATTTTAGTGAATATTAACTATTGTCGTCCGAGTAAATTTAGAAAAAACAAAAAGTATGCGATTATCGCCAAATATCATGCTTTTTAATTTTTACAACAAAAAACACCTCTCTGTGTCTCCCCTCAAAGAGAGAATCGGGAATATCCCCTTGAGGGGATTATAGGGATGTA
>JAOULS010000048.1 GCA_029881895.1 Cyclobacteriaceae bacterium
AAAAAATTAACAGAAATAGGGGGACAGTTTCCGCATTGGACGGCTGATGGGAAAAACGTAAACTGGTCGATTGGAAATGCTTATTTTTCTTTCAATATAGCCGATGCCAAAGCAGAAGATAAACGCATTAAAGAAGAGAAAAAAGCAAAAGAGAAAGAAGAAAAAGCTATAAAAGAGGCAGGCGAAGAAGTTGATAAAGAGGAAGAAGAGAAGAAGGATAAAGAAGATGAAGGATACAAACCTGTTGAAATAAGAATCAAGGTAGAGGTAGAAAAGGATATCCCAGAAGGAAGAATGTTGTTGAAAGGCGCTAGAATTATTTCTATGGTTGGCGATGAAGTGATTGAAAAGGGAGATGTATTGATCGAAAACAATAGAATTGTAGAAGTGGGCACGAACTTATCTTCTGTAGATGCACAAGTAATGGACATGGCAGGAAAAACGATTATTCCTGGTTTTGTAGATACACATGCACACATGTGGCCATTATGGGGGATACATAATAAAAATGTTTGGAGCTATACCGCAAACCTTGCTTACGGAGTTACCACTACTCGTGATCCACAAACAGCAACTACAGATGTACTTACTTATTCTGATATGGTGGAAACAGGCGAATTAGTGGGACCAAGAGTATATTCTACAGGACCAGGTGTTGGCTTCTGGATGTATAATATTAAAGATTTGAAACACGCTAACCGAGTATTGAAACAATACTCAGAATATTATAACACGAAAACAATTAAAATGTATTTGGTGGGTAATCGTCAACAACGACAGTGGGTGATTATGGCAGCAAAGGAGCAAAAGTTGATGCCAACCACCGAAGGAGGGCTAGATTTTAAATTGAATATGACACAATCATTGGATGGCTATCCAGGACATGAACACAGTTTTCCAATATATCCGATTTATGACGATGTGGTGAATTTTGTTTCTGATCTACAAATGGCATATACCCCTACATTATTGGTGTCGTATGGTGGTCCTTGGGCGGAGAATTATTACTACTCAACAGAAGAGGTGAATTATGATAAAAAGCTTAATTATTTCACTCCTAAACGTGAACTCGATCAAAAATCGAGAAGAAGAAGAGGGTGGTTTATGGACGAAGAGCATATCTTTAGTCGACATGCCGAGTTTGTGAAAGACTTAGTGGAAGAGGGAGGTATTTCTGGAATTGGATCGCATGGTCAATTGCAAGGGCTAGGGTATCATTGGGAGTTATGGTCGATGCAATCGGGAGGGATGAAAGAACATGATGCCTTAAAAGTAGCAACTATATTAGGCGCAAAAGCAATTGGACTGAGCAAAGATTTGGGATCGATCGAAAAAGGAAAGTTAGCCGATCTTATTATCTTAGATAAAAATCCATTGGAGAACATTCGAAATTCAAATACTGTAATGTATGTAATGAAAAATGGGCGATTGTACAATGGTGATAACTTGGCGCAAGAATACCCTCAAAAAACAGCGCCAATGAAGTATTTCTGGCATGATTCAGCTCCAAAAGATATCCCTGGAATGAAAAAATAAACGAATTAGTAAAGTTTTTATATATTAAAATCAACAAACATAAGTCATGTGATATCTGTCACATGACTTATGTTTGTATAAACATTTTTTTATTAACTTGGTGAAGTTTTATTGACTGGTGGTACGTAACGTAACATATTAAATTCACCCTTATTTCCATTTTATCATGTTTACAGGAATTATAGAAACACTTGGAGTTGTACAAAAAATTGAAAAAGAAGGTGCGAATGTACATTTCTCTATTTCAAGTGATATTACTAATGAGTTGAAAGTAGATCAAAGTGTAGCGCATAATGGGGTATGCCTTACCGTTACAACTATTAAAGATGATAAGTACAGGGTTACCGCTATACATGAAACACTCGAAAAATCGAACTTGGGCAGTCTAGAAGTGGGTGATAAAGTGAATATGGAGAGGTGCATGTTGAACAATGGCCGTTTTGATGGGCACATCGTTCAAGGACATGTGGATCAAATAGGCACTTGTATTGAAGTGACGGAAGAGAATGGAAGCTGGGTGTATCGTTTTGAATATGCTACTTCTTCTGGAAATGTCACCGTAGAAAAAGGATCGATTACAATTAATGGCATAAGCCTTACTTGTTTCGATACAAAGGAAAATGGATTTTCAGTAGCCATTATTCCATACACGTATGAAAACACCAACATGCATCAAGTTACAGTTGGAGATACGGTGAATTTGGAATTTGATATTGTAGGGAAATATGTGCAACGATTGATAAATAGGTAAAAGGTAATCTATTTCGTTGTTAACATCTATTAATTATGAAATGAAGAAATTTGGATGGTTTTTTTATTGGCTCAGTGCTATCTTCCTAATAATTAAATTGACAGTCATATGCTGGCAGCAGTATAACTTACATGAGGTTGCCTATAGTGGGGAAGAACTTACTTTTGAACTATTGTTTGACCTTGCGATGGTTCGTGGATTCTTGATTGAACCAACGTTGATCGCATTATCTTTAATAGGCTTTATAATTAGAAATAATACTGGATTTGCTCTAGCAACTATCTTTTCTTATTTCATTATGACAAATATGTTGTTAAACTTGACACCATTTGAATTATATTTCACTACAACTGACATCGCACAACTCTTATTTGCATTGATGGTTATTATACCTATACATTATAAAAAAACACTTGATCTCTTTTTTACTAAATGGACTCCTAAAAAACTTTTAAAAATAAATCTTAGCGTTTTCAGTCTTGGACTTGGAATTAATATAGCATATCAATTGATACTGGAATCATTTTTAAATTAAAAACATTACCAACAACTATGTGCTAGTAATTTGAGCGCACCTTTTTCAACCCGTTTTATGAAAAATTACAGGACAAGTTGAATGGCTTAAAAACATAATTAATCATTATATTTATCAATACTATAAATACATCATACACTATGTGTGATATACGGATGTTTAAACCACAAGCTAATGAAAAATCTATATTCCTACCTTCTCTATAGCTCTTTTGTGATAATCCTGTTTTCGTGCAACCCAAAACAATCGACCAACCCAAAAGCTGAAATTTCTCCTCTATCTTTTTCTGATTCGTACAAAGCGCCAGTTTTTGTTCATGATGATCGAATAGAAAAGATTAAAAAGATTGCGCCTAAACTACAGAAGTTAATAACAGAACATGCTAAAACCAAAAATATCCCCGGCATTGCATACGGTATTGTTGTCGATAACGAACTAGTGGTATCCTCTGCTACAGGGTTTATAAACATTGAGATGGAGTTAACGGCTACTCCAGTATCAGCTTTTCGAATTGCATCTATGACCAAGAGTTTCACGGCAATGGCTATTATGAAATTAAGGGATGAAGGAAAATTATCACTGAGTGATCCTGTCAGTCAATACATCCCTGAGATGGCAAAAGTAGAATACCTTACTAAAGACAGTCCAATCATTGACATTGAAAACCTATTAACGATGACGGCCGGATTTCCTGAAGACAATCCTTGGGGAGATCGTCAATTGCATGAATCGAACCAAATGTTGATGAACCTTATTGCTGATGAAGTATCTTTTTCTAATATCCCCTCTTATAAATTTGAATATAGCAACACGGGCTATGCGCTGCTTGGCAACATTGTTTCACGTGTTTCAGGTATTCCCTATCAGGCTTACATAAAAACAAACATCTTGCAGCCATTGGGTATGGAACAAACCTATTGGGAATATGACAGTGTGCCTAAAGAACAATTGGCGATTGGTTATCGTTGGGAAGACGAACAATGGAAGTTAGAACCGATGCTTCATGATGGCGCTTTCGGTGCCATGGGCGGACTGATTACTTCCATTGAAGATTTCAGTAAATACGTTAGTTTTCACCTCTCCGCTTGGCCTCCTAGAAGTGATGAGGAAACAGGGCCAGTTAAAAGGAGTACGCTTAGGGAAATGCAAACACCACAGTTCTCGAGATTATATGCGAAAGCGACTGACTTTAATGGAGATCCTTGTGCAGTAATTTCGGGATATGGTTACGGGCTTGGTATCGCTGAGTATTGTAATAAAATCAAACAGGTCTCTCATGGAGGAGCACTTCCAGGGTATGGCAGTAATTATGTCCTTTTTCCTGAATATGGGGTTGGTATTATGGCGTTCTGCAACCTTACCTATACAAGCCCATATCCATTTAGAGATATTGGCAAATTGCTCTTTGATTCACTGGATTTACAACCTAGACAGCTTCCTGTATCAGATGTTTTAGCAGAAAGACAAAAGCAGGTCGTTGAATTGATTAAGAACTGGGACTTAGAATTAGAGGAAAATATTTTAGCTGAAAATTTTTACATGGATAAATCACGAGCATATCGCATGTCCGAAATTAAAGAGGTGTTGAACAAAGCAGGAGACATTCAAAGCACCAATGAGCTGGCGCCTAGAAATCAGCTACGGGGAAGTTTTGAAATTCAAGCGGAGCATGGTGTTATTGACATTTTCTTCACACTTACACCAGAGAAATATCCAAAAGTGCAACGATTAGATGTCTCATTTGAGCCAAATGAAAAAAAGTAAAGTAGCCGTATTAACCCTCAGTCTCATCCTAGGAGGCGCTAGAGGTAATTTATATGGTTCTGAAATAGCGTAAATAACTAAAATTACCTTTTTTTAGGGTCATGTTTTTAATTAATATGGACTTAGAGTCCTCTGTGAGTGACTCTGAGGAGACCTAATCGTATAGCTCGGACGTTTTTGTAAAGCCTTCGCATAGGTATGAGTGCATTTGTAATGGCATAAAAGAAAAAAGCCGAAGCATTATTTCAACACAAAGGAAATGGTAGAGGGAAGTGGCAAAAAGTACTTTTGCCTACACGTAGGTAGGTGTAGGCAAAAGTTAATTATCCTATTTTTTCAAGCGCACTTTCCAAAAGGGTTTTCACTTCTGTAGCGAAAGGGGCTATTTTGTCGTTTTCTACTACTTTTAGTGCTACCTCTGGGTTCATGATGGAAACATCAACAGTACCGTTCTGTTTGTCTATTATGGTAACATTACAAGGAAGCATAATTCCTATTTTTTCTTCTTCTTGAACCGACTGGTAAGCAAAATTCGGATTACACGCTCCTAAAATTTTATAGGCTTGAATGTCTTTATCAATTTTAGCTTTTAGCGTGGCTTGCATATCTATTTCGGTAAGTATACCAAACCCCACTTCTTTTAAGGCGACTCTAATTTGCTCTTCTGCTTCAGAAAAACTTAATGTTGTTGTTTTATTTAAGTAATACATGATTGATTATTTTAGTTAAGCAAAATAAGCAATATATAATTGGAAAATAAGTAACAATTATTACAAAGTTGATATAGTCGTCTTTTATGTCAAGGTAAATGCTGTTGACCTATTACTGAAATAACCCTGTTGATGCTACATCTTCCCAAAATCGAGGGTAAGATTTCCTTACTACAGTTTTGTCATCGAAGGATACATCCATTACTAAACAAAGAGGTGCAAATGCCATTGCCATTCTATGGTCTTCATAAGTGTTGATTTTTACGGCAGGGGGTAATTTTTCTGATGGAGTTAAATGCCATGTTTCGTCCTTCTCAATGAGAGAAGCGCCAATTTTAGATAGTTCATTTTGTAAGGCCAGCACACGATCAGTTTCTTTAATTTTTAAACTTTCTAATCCTGTAAACTTCACCTTAATCTTTTTTACGGCACAAAGTACGGCAATGGTTTGTGCTAAATCGGGGCAATCGGTAAAGTCATACTCAAACGAAGATTGATGATCGCATTTAGAAAGTAGAGCTCCTTCGTCATTAAAAGTAGTACTCACCCCTAGTTGAGTCATAAATTTAACGAGGATACTGTCGCCTTGTAACGAATTTTCAGTTAGCCCTTGCAGCATTACCGTACTGTTGTTAGAGAGCGCAACAAAACTGTACCAATAACTAGCTGCCGACCAGTCAGGCTCAACGATTAGCTCTGTAGAAGAATAGGGTTGAGGTGCAATGGTAATGGTACTATTGTCCCATGTATGCGACACGCCAAAACGTTGCATAATTGCCAATGTCATTTCAATATAGGGTCTACTTCCAATAGTTCCTTCTAAGGTAAGGGTAAGCCCTTTGGGTAATGCAGGTGCTATCATCAATAAAGCCGAAATGTATTGGCTGCTTATATCCCCTCTTATGGATAAATGATTGATTTTTTGTTCAAATGATTTTATTTCTACAGGAGGGTAGCCCTCTTGTGCTTTGTAATCAATTTCAGCACCTAATTGACGAAGCGCATCTACCAAAATTTTTATAGGTCGCTTTTGCATGCGTGGAGTACCCGTAAGTATTTTTTTCTGATGGGTAATGGTCGCAAAGGCGGTTAAAAATCGCATGGTGGTGCCTGCGTCTTTCACATCCCAAACATCGTTATCGTCTTTCAGTAGTGCAATCATGGTTTGTGTATCCCGTGCTTCAGACAAATTGTAAAGCGTTGAAGGCGTGCTGCATAGGGCTTTGACAATTAAGGCTCTGTTGCTGATGCTTTTTGATGATGGCAATGTAATGACCCCTTCTTTTTGAAGATTTCTACATTTTAATGTTATGGATAGGTCTGTATTCAATGTTTTTTGTGGTTTCGAAGAAAATTACTAAAAAATGGCATGGTTATGGTAAACTATTTTAATGAAACACTCGTTAAAGAAGATATGAAGTTATCGTTAAAAAACATAGCCATCACGTTAGGTATAGTCGCAGGTGCAACCGTAGCTGCAGTTATTACTTCTAAAAATGTCAAAAAACCAAGTACTCTTTTTGCGAACAATACGGACGCTAAAGAAGAGGAAATGAAAGAGGCGAACATCGACCAGCCTGAAGACATAGAAGAAGACATTTTATATGTTTAAATTAGAGTAATACTGTATCGACTGAAGAATATCTTCCGAAGAAATTTCTGAATCAACAATTGCTGTGCCTATTGATTTTAATAGTACCGCCTGAATTTTATTTTCCTTATTTTTTTTATCCTGCCCACATAAGCGAATGATTTCCGAAAATGACGATTCAGGGACATCAACATACCCGTATACATTTACAATATAGGTAGCAATTTGATCTAAATCAGATTGGGCAAAATTTAACTTATGAAACGAAAGGTATAATTCACAAATCATTCCAATAGCAACGGCCTCTCCATGCAGTATTTTTTGATCGATTCCCTGTGATAAAAAATAACTTTCGATAGCATGACCAATCGTATGACCGAAATTCAATGTTTTTCGAAGACCACTTTCTTTAAAATCTTTAGAAACGATTTCCGATTTTATAGCAACAGATTTGTGAATAACTGTTTCCCATTCCATGGACTCAAAAGAAGAGGTAACGATGTCATTCCAGTCATTGCCCTTCGTGATTAATGCGTGCTTTATTACTTCTGCAAACCCCGATCGCAACTCTCGATGAGGGAGGGTTTTTAAAAAACTAGCATCAATACAAACATGATTTGGAATTTGGAATAAGCCAATATGGTTTTTAAAGGTGCCAAAATCTACGCCCAGTTTTCCACCAACACTGGCATCTACCATGGATAGCAATGTAGTTGGGATATTTATAAATGCGATACCTCTTTTGTAAGTGGCAGCGCAAAAACCTCCCATATCTCCAATTACACCACCTCCTAGGTTGATGAGTAAGGCATGACGATCATATCCATTATCAGTAAGCGATTGCCAGATATGTTGGCAAGTGGTTAAGTTTTTGTTTTCTTCACCACTTTTAATACGTATTACATCATAATCACCAATACTACCCTTAACTATTGGTAGGCAGTCTTTTTCCGTGTTTTCATCAACAAGAACTGCAATGCTGCTATATTTTTGCTCACGTAACAAGGAAGGTAAAACTCCCTTTATGTTGCCAATAGTTATGTTTTTATTCATTGTTTTTTGCTTTACTTGTTCTCAGTATGCATGCTTGCTTCTTGCAATTTAATAGACTCATCATGAATATCCATTAGCAACTTTCGCATAAAATCTTCACTAACCCCACGTTCTATTGCCATAGCAATGCGTGTATTAATTACTTCATCCCATCTGTCTCGTTGAAATACTGAAAGATTATGTTCTTTTTTGTATTGTCCCACCTCTCTTATTGCTTTAAAACGCTGAGATAATATTTCGATTAATTGTTTGTCTAGTACATCAATAATTTGACGATGCTGATCCATTTCTGTTTTTAGCTCAGGCGATTCGTCTATGGAGTGTCTGATTTGGAAATTATTAATAATTTCCTTTAGGCGTTCAGGTGTGATTTGTTGTTTTGCATCACTCCAAGCATTATCAGGGTCGTGGTGGGTTTCAACCATTAGTCCATCAAGCCCGAAGTTAAGTGCTGTTTGCCCAATCTCTTCAATCATTTCTCTGTTTCCGCAAATATGGCTAGGGTCAGAAACGACAGATAAAGTAGGGAATTCTTTCTTTAGTAATATAGGCATACTCCATTCAGGATTATTTCTGAATCGAGAAGGAACATTGTCAGAACAACCACGATGAATACCCGCAATTTTGGTGATGCCAACTTTTAATAATCGTTCAATAGCCCCAATCCAAAGTTGTTGGTCTGGGTTTATTGGGTTTTTCACCATCACCGGGATGTCGGTCCCTTTAACAGCATCGCAAACTTCCTGTACCGAAAATGGATTAACGGTAGTTCTAGCACCCAACCACAACACATCTACGCCCGCTTTTAATGCTGCCTCTGTGTGCTTGGCATTGGCCACCTCAACGCATACTGGAATGTTTAATGTTTTTTTAGGAATTTCTAACCATTTCAATCCTTCTTCACCTACTCCTTCGAATGCATTGGGTCTAGTTCGAGGCTTCCAAATTCCTGCTCGGAACATTTGTACCCCAGAACCTACCAATCCTTGACTAATACTTTCAATCTGCTCTTTGCTTTCGGCACTACATGGGCCAGCAATCCATAAGGGAGTAGTAAGTCCAAGTCCCCAATCTTCAATTTTTTTGATATCCATTTTTTTTCATTAGAGTGTAAAACAAAAAAAGCCCCGACTCTTTCGAGTCAGGGCTTTATATTTTTAAATATTTTTTAAATTTAATTTAATAGAAGCACCGACCCATTCGCTGTTGGGTGACTAAAGTAAAAGAAATAAAAGGTGCTTGTAAAATTGTTCATAATGGCAAATATGGATATTATTAATGGGAATTTCCAATTATTGCGAATTATTTTTTTGTGTTACTAATAAAAATGTGGTGATGTTAGATGCTTTGTCTTGGATGTTTTCCTCTATTTTATGAAGACCGTAATGAAGGATGGCTTCATCGCCAGAGATGGCGGCAGAGTTAGCTGTATTATCTGATAATAAGTCTTTTAACGCTTGTGAATTACTGCTCGAAACAATGTGATTGACGTCTAGTGTTTGTAAGTAGTGTTGACATTCGTTCCAAGCTATTGGATGCGCGTAAATATTTTTTACTTGATTGACAGAAATGGGAGATTTAACTGCTAAATGAAGTGCAATGTGTAATTCGAAAGTGTTTAGTACCTTAAGCTTATTCTTGGTTATTGTTTTTTGGTTAGTATTAATATTTCCATGAATGGAATTTTTTATGGCGATTAGAGCTGCTTGAATTGCTCCATTTTGAAGCGCACTAAAAATTGCATTAAAACGCTCATAATAAAGATATTGATAGTCTTCTAAATATTCCATTCTTACAATGTCATGAAAGGAGAATTTAGGTCCTAATGTGCCAATAATACTATTTTTCGGAAGTTGCGTCAACACGGTCTTTATTAAATATTAGTGTCTGTTTTTTTATCGATTCTTGATGAATTAGTTTGTAGATATCTAAAACATATGTGGGATCAAGGTCGAAAATTTTCGCCCATTCAGGTCGCGTTTCAGTAATTTCTTGCCATCTGTTCAGTTGGAAAATAGAAACATTATTATCTTTTTTGTAGTTGCCAATTTCCTCTACAGCTTTCATCCTTGCAGCAAGTGCTTCAATAATTTCTCGATCCAAGTGATCTACCTTGTCTCTAAGTTCGTCAAGATGATTTTTAAATATTACATCATCGGATGTCGCTTCACGAACTTTTAATTTATCGAGCAAGGCAGCAAGTTTATCGGGGGTTATTTGTTGTTCTGCATCACTTAAAGCACTACTTGGGTCAATATGACTCTCAATCATTAATCCATCGTAATTCAAATTCAACGCCTTTTGAGACAACTCACCTAACATTTCTCGATTTCCTGCTATATGACTTGGGTCACAAAATAATAGCACTTCAGGGAAATGTCTTTTTAACTCTAATGGAATTTGCCACATAGGAGCATTCCTGTATTTAGTTTTCTGAAAAGAGGAGAACCCTCGGTGTACTGCCCCTATTTTTTTTATTCCGGCACCAGCAATCCGTTCGATAGCTCCGAGCCACAATGATAAATCAGGGTTGATAGGGTTTTTTATTAGGAATGGGAGATCAATACCTTTTAATGAATTAGCAATTTCTTGCACTATGAAGGGATTTACGGTTGTTCTAGCCCCTAGCCATAGTATGTCGATGTCATATTTTAAAGCCATTTCCACATGTTCGGTAGTGGCTACCTCAGTAGCTATTTTTACATCAAATTCACTTTTTATTTGCTTGAGCCATTTGAGTGCCTCTTCACCTCTCCCTTCGAATTGGTTGGGACGTGTTCTAGGTTTCCATACGCCTGCTCGTATTACAGTAATGCCTTTCGACACAAGTGCTTTTACAGTAGCATGGACTTGCTCCCAGCTTTCGGCACTACAAGGGCCAGCTATGGTATAGGGACTATTGTTAAAATTTGATTTCACTTTTTTGGACTTTCAATCTATAGAAATGACAAGATAAGAAAATGAGGCGATAATTTTTTTACTTCTTTTGCTTTCATGAATTATTTCACTCACAAATGCGATTATTTTAACTAAAAAGCGGAGTGAATTACTTGTTTAAACAGGTGGTGAATTTTATTTTTTTACTTCTATTTACAGTTTTGTTTTTGTGTGTCACAAGTTATATTTGCCAAATAGTAAAGACATTATGAAATTAAAATCGGACATATCATTCGATGATACAGAAATAGCATTTTCGCCTAAATCGAATTGGGAAATAAAAAAATCAAGAGCTCTTTTTGCAACTGTTGGACACCCTGTGGTTAGTGCAATAGCCACAGGCTTAGTCAAAATTGGATTTGCCTTAAGGCTTCCTATTAAAGGAATGATAAAAAACACAGTATTTGAGGTGTTTTGTGGAGGAGAAACGATTGCAGAAAGTATTCAAACGGTTGATGTACTGGGGAAATATGGAGTGGGTACTATTTTGGATTATTCTGTAGAAGGAGAAGAGACCGAAGAAGCTTTTGATAATACGAAAAACGAAACGATTAAAACAATTATTAATGCTCAGAACAATGGAAACATTCCATTTTGTGTTTTTAAACCAACGGGAGTGGCTTCAGTACATGTTTTAGAAAAAGTACAGTTACGAAAACCGCTTTCGGAGACCGAACAGATTGCTTTCGAAAGGATAAAATCAAGGATTGATGAAATTTGTAAGGAGGCATATGAAAATGATGTGCCTTTGCTAATTGATGCGGAAGACTCATGGATTCAAGATCCTGTTGACGAGATGGTATATGCTATGATGGCAAAATATAACAAAGAAAAAGCATTGATTTTTAACACCTATCAGATGTATAGGGTCTCCTCTTTAGAGAATTTAAAAAACACATTTCAAGAGGCTATTCGTCAAGGTTATTTTGTTGGTGCTAAACTTGTGCGTGGAGCATACATGGAAAATGAACGTGAAAGAGCAGAGAAAATGGGGTATCCAGACCCAATTCAACCCACGAAAGAAGCTACTGATGATGGGTATAATGAGGCGTTGAAATTTTGTATTGACCATAAGGATCATATTGATGTTATTAATTGCACCCATAACGAGTATAGTAGTTATTATTTAGCCTCTCTCATGGAGGAGTACGGGATAAAAAACAATGATTCGGGAGTGTGGTTTGCACAATTGTATGGAATGAGTGATAATATTTCTTTTAACCTTGCGAAAGCAGGGTATAACGTAGCTAAATATGTCCCCTATGGACCAGTAAAATCTGTGATGCCCTATTTGTTTCGAAGAGCTGAAGAAAATAAATCGGTAGCAGGACAAAGTGGTAGAGAATTGACGCTCATCAAAAAGGAATTGAAAAGGAGAAAACTAGAGAAGAAATAAATTATCCAATTCAACAGTAATTTGTTCTATAAAAAGAGGTCGATTACAATTCTAGAATAACAAACTCAACACGTCTATTCTTTTTCAGCGCTTCTGAAGATTGATCATCAACTAATGGTTTTGTTTCTCCAAAGCCAAATGAGGTCATTCGATCACTACTAATTCCCGTATCAACTAAATATTGATAGACCGCCTGAGCTCTATTTTCGGATAGTTTTTGATTGTAGTCAGTCTGCCCAACTGAACAGGTGTGACCATCTAATTCAATTTTAATTGTAGGGTTTTGTTGTAGAAAAAGTTTGATTTGCTCTAGTTGGGTATAGGAAGATTTACGTAAAGAAGCTTTATTAAAATCAAAGTATATATTGTCCAAAGCAATACGCTGACCTATCTCTAAAGGAAATAGTTTGAAATCATAAATAATAGTGTCATTCTCATAATCGCTAGATAAGTCTACGAGCTCATTTTCAATAGAAACGAAATCTTCGGTTTGGATGGATAGATTGTACATGTTCCCAATGGGTAATTCGGTAACGTAATTTCCTGTTTTCTTTTCAGTAGTAATTTTGTCTAAGGATATGTTATTCCGTAAGTCTTTTATAACCATTTTCACATTACTGATTGGCTCTCCAGTATTTCCATTAGTTACCCTACCTTTAAGTACACCATTCAACAATATAGGCTTCCCATCCTCCGTAGGGTAAAGTAAAATATCTCGAACAATAGTGTCATTCTCGTAGATGTATTCGGCATTCAACATTTCGGCTTCGCTAGAGACTAAACTTCCACTATATGCGAAAAGCCTATAATTGGTGTTAATAGGAAGGACAACATGATATTCTGCGTTTTGTTTTTCTGACCTTAGTTGGCTTACCGTAAGTCTTTGTTTTGTATCTCTAAATTGAATTAATGTATTAGGAACAGGTTCCATTGTTTCTCCATTTAGTACACGGCCTGTTAGCACTATTACAGGATCGGGGAGATGAAACATAGGTAATTGCATACGGTAGATATCCGTGTTATCTACATTACCCCTTGAGTAATAGGCATATCTATTATCAGGTGCCAAGCTAAAAAATATTTCATCTTCTTCCGAATTTACCGATCTGCCTAAGTTTTCAGGTTCAGACCAATTCGTCCAAGTACTATCTAAACGATGGGAAACAAAAATATCTTCTCCGCCATAGCCTAAGTGTCCTTCGGAAGAGAAGTACAATGTTTTGTTGTCCATGGCTAAGTGAGGAGAAGCCTCGGGTTCTGCGGTATTAATAACATCACCAAGGTTTAGCGGAGTGGACCACCTGCCATTTTTTTGTTTAAAAGTTACGTATAAATCACGATCTCCAAATCCTCCTCTTCTTTGTACCGACATAATAATAGCTTGCTCGTTATTTGTTAAAAAATAATTGGCAAACTGAGATAAGTTTTCATCGTTTTCAATAATAACTGGGATGGGGTCGGTATACCCAAATTCATGTCTAGAAGCAATGGACAGACCTGCAATCATTTTGTTTCCTTTATAATGATTGCCTAGTAAAAGGTCGTAGTAATAATTGCGTGGAGTAATAGAGCAAATAAAATTAGGACCGTTATTATTTAAAGGTGCTCCTAGATTTTGA
>JAOULS010000049.1 GCA_029881895.1 Cyclobacteriaceae bacterium
GCATTATCTTTGAAGATTTAAAGTCACAAATTTATCATGGAGAAGAAGAAAACGTGATAAAATATATTGGTGAAGGTAATGTGAGGTTGTTTATTAATAGAATAGAAATAGACTTCATGATTGAGCGAAAAAATATTGTTTTGAATTTTGATGAACTTCAAACGGTTAATCCACAACTTCACGAACGACTTGAAATATTTTATAATAATGAGGCATATCGTATAGTTGGAGGACAAAAGGGGGTATCGGCATTAAAATGGGAAGTAGCTGTAAATGCGATATGGCAAAAAATGAACATGAAAAGCAAACAATCACTTTATATTAAGCAAGTACTTGAATAAGTAACCTGCAAAATTTTAAATAGATGTCTAAATATATATCACTCGCATTAGGGCCGTTGGCTTTTTTTTTAATTCTTTTTTTATATCCAAATTTGTACTTGGAGAGTGAAGGATGGGAGGTGTTAGCGCTTGCTGCTTGGATGATTACATGGTGGGTTACAGAAGCTGTCCCAATATCTATTACGGCTATTCTTCCAATGATTATTTTTCCTTTATTAGGAGTGTTTGATATTAAGGACGCTACTTCTCCGTATGCAAGCTCAATAATTTTTCTGTTTATGGGTGGGTTTATGTTGGCTCTTGCCATGGAGGAGCATAACCTTCATAAGCGTATTGCCCTTAGTATAATAAAGATCACAGGTGTTAGCGGGAATGGAATTATATTAGGCTTTATGATCGCCACTGCATCTCTTAGTATGTGGATTAGTAATACAGCTACTGCTGTAATGATGCTACCTATTGCTTTATCAGTAGTAGGATTGTTAGAAAAAACCTATAAGCCAGAATATCTTAATCAATTTAAATTAGGCTTATTGCTTAGTATAGCCTATTCTGCTAATATAGGAGGGATTGGGACAATTATAGGAACGCCTCCTAATGTAGTACTTGTGGGCTATATGGAATCATTTTATGGAATTAGCATTGATTTTTTAGATTGGATGTTAGTAGGTATTCCTGTCGTTATTGTTCTCTTGGTGATTACTTATTTTCTTATTGTAAAAGTGTTGTTTCCTATTAAAAAGCTTGAGGTATCAGGAACGAATATATTACTCGAAAACGAAATAAAGAAACTAGGAAGGTGGACAAATGAGCAAAAAATGGTTGCGGTAGTGTTTGTGCTAACAGCTATTGGTTGGGTGTTTAAGCAACAAATAAATCAATTGATAGGAGCGCCTTTGCTTAACGATACGGTTACAGCCATGATGGGGGGAGTGGCAATGTTTAGTCTGCCTATTAATAAAAAAGGTAAGATGTTGATGGAATGGGAAGCGATGAAGAGACTCCCTTGGGGAATCTTAATTTTGTTTGGAGGTGGAATTTGTTTGGCAAAAGGAATGGAAAAATCAGGAGTAGTGAATTTACTAGCTGAAATAGTTTCGGGAGATAATCATATGGTGTTATGGGTTGTAATTGCGATACTTACTGCAATTATGCTTTTCATGACAGAACTCATGAGTAATGTAGCACTTACTACTATCTTCATTCCTGTTGTTATTGGCATTGCTAGTGGCTTAGGGGTAAGCCCTTTTTATTTAGTAGTACCTGTTACCATGGCGGCAAGTTGTGCTTTTATGATGCCCATTTCTACTCCGCCCAATGCAGTCGTGTTTTCTAGTGGGTTTATACGTATTCGTGATATGATGAAGGCGGGAGTGATTTTGAATTTAATTTCGATAGTAGTCCTAGTGATAGCAGCATTAACAATAGTGAAATGGATATGGTAAATATTAAAATAGCTAAAGCACATAAATACTTTAGCTATTTCAATAACACTTTTTTTAGAGAACGATCATCTATCTACTCGCAATACGTGATCTAGAGTTATGCGAATGCTCTCCACTTTTGCTTCCTTTTGATCGTTTATTCCCCTCATTTGACCTCCCCTGATACTTATTTTTTGAATGGTAGTTATCTCTTTCCCCATACCCTCTAGTATAAGCTCTTTCTTTATGATATTCTCCTCTTCGAGAAGGGTAACGATCATTTTCGTATGACTTCCTACTCTCTTTGTACTCATTTTTTTTATAGTACCCATTTTGATGCTGATGGTTTTGTTTTTTATAATAACCATAGGCATGGCCACTTGGTCGTTTTGAATAAGCAACATGGTTATGTCCATGATGAGAATGACTATTACATGAGTTGTAGTTTGCTTGGTAATAGTTTGCGTGATACCCACAGGTGTTACCACAAACATGCTCATATAAAGGGTAGTAATCTCTTCTTACCGTTCGGTATACATGACCAAATGGATCAAGTCTAACTTCAATATATACATCTCCTCGTTGTAGTACTACTTCGAAAGTATAGCTATCATGATGTACTATTCTTTTGGCGTGCACCCAATTGTAGTCATAGTAATGATTATCAATATAATGGCTCACACGATGCGGAATGCTCCAACTATGTTCAACCCCAAATGAAGCAATGAAATGTTGAGCGTTCGAGATATAAGCAATATTCATTATTGCAAACACGATAAGTAGAATTTTCTTTTTCATAACTATAGATGTTTGGTTCGGTAGGTGTAATACAACGATTGTGCCAAAAAAGAAAAGGCAACTCAATATTGAGTTGCCTTAACATAAAATGCACTTAAAAATAAAGGGCTAGTACCTGTAATATTCAGGTTTATACGGACCTTCAACGGTTACGCCAATGTATTCAGCTTGTTCCTGTGAAAGCGTATCAAGCTCTACTCCAATTTTAGCTAAATGAAGTCTAGCTACTTTTTCATCCAAATGTTTTGGAAGCATATATACTTTGTTTTCATACTGGTCAGTATTCAACCACAATTCTAGCTGAGCCAGCGTTTGGTTCGTAAAAGAATTTGACATCACAAAAGAGGGATGACCAGTAGCACAACCTAAATTCACTAAACGACCTTCGGCCAAGAGAAGAATATCTTTACCACCGAAGGTGTACATGTCAACCTGAGGCTTAATCTCTGTTTTTTTGCTGTTATCATTTAACCATGACACATCAATTTCATTATCGAAATGACCAATATTACATACAATTGTTTTGTCTTTCATCATTTTAAAATGACGATCAGCAATAATGTCTTTATTTCCGGTAGTGGTCACTATAATATTTGCTTCTGAAATGGCATTGTCCATTTTCTTTACTTCAAACCCATCCATCGCAGCTTGTAAAGCACAAATTGGGTCAATTTCTGTAACAATAACACGAGCACCAGCACCTTGTAACGAAGCAGCAGAACCTTTACCAACATCACCATATCCAGCAACAACAGCCACTTTGCCAGCCATCATTACATCGGTAGCTCTACGAATAGCGTCTACTAACGATTCTTTACAACCATATTTGTTATCGAATTTTGACTTTGTTACGGAATCGTTTACGTTAATAGCAGGCATGGGTAGTGTGCCATTTGCTTCTCTTTCTTGTAGACGATGTACTCCTGTTGTGGTTTCTTCTGAAAGTCCTTTTATTTCTCCTACTAACTCAGGGTATCTATCTAGTACCATGTTGGTTAAATCTCCACCATCATCTAAAATCATGTTTAAAGGTTTTCCGCCTTCGAAAGCAAATAGTGTTTGTTCAATACACCAATCAAATTCTTCGTCACTTAACCCTTTCCAAGCATAAACAGCTACACCAGCTTCTGCAATAGCAGCAGCAGCGTGATCTTGTGTTGAGAATATGTTACATGAAGACCAAGTTACTTCTGCACCTAGCTCTACCAATGTTTCAATTAATACAGCAGTTTGAATAGTCATATGTAAACAACCTGCAATTCGAGCTCCTGCTAAAGGCTTTTCTTTCCCATATTCTGCCCTTAACGACATTAAGCCAGGCATTTCGGCCTCTGCTAGTACGATTTCTTTTCTCCCCCAGCTTGCTAAGCCGATGTCTTTTACTTTATATTTTATTTTTTCCTCAATCATAATATGTTGTATTTTTCTTTTTTTTAGGACAACAAAAATACGATATAAGTTTATAAAGGACAAAGTATCTTAACCGAATGTAGGTTGTAGCAGTTTTATCTATTAAATTAAATTTTAATGAGTCATTCACATCACCACGATAACGCCACAAAAAATATTAAAACAGCATTTTTTTTGAATTTGCTATTTACAATAATTGAAGTTTTTGGTGGATTGTATACTAATAGTATTGCTATTCTTTCTGATGCGGTACATGATTTAGGAGATACAATAAGTTTAGGGTTGTCGTGGTATTTTCAACATCTTTCTAGAAAAAAAAGAGACAACACCTATTCGTATGGATATAAACGGTTTTCACTTTTGGGAGCGATTATAACGTCTATTATCTTATTAGTTGGCTCACTCTTTATTTTGTCAGAAACTATTCCAAGGTTGATTAACCCCGAACAAGCTAATGCAGAGGGTATGATGTTGTTAGCTATATTAGGCGTTATTGTAAATGGAGCTGCAGTATTGAGATTGAGAAACGGAAGTTCGATTAATGAAAAAGTTGTATCGCTACACCTATGGGAGGATGTTTTGGGTTGGTTAGCGGTATTGGTGGGCAGTATTGTTATGCACTTCTGGGATTTACCAATAATCGACCCATTATTGTCAGCAGGAATTGCAGTTTATATTCTTGTAAATATTTACAAGAATCTAAAACAGAGTTTTCAAATTATACTTCAAGGTATACCAAAGCATATAGATATTGGAAAAGTAGAAAAATTAATCACAAATATGGAAGAGGTACATTCTGTACATGATTGCCATGTGTGGACTATGGATGGGGAGTATAACGTTTTCACAGCTCATGTGGTGTTATATAGTAATTATGATATTGACTCTCTTGAAAAGGTGAAAGCTTCTATCAAATTGAATTTGCAAAATAAAGACATACATCATATTACTATTGAATTTGAGAATGCCGAAAATGAACTTTGTCCTCAAGATGTTTAGATAAATGCCGTAGGAATAATATTAGTAGCCAAATTTTAATTTTTGGTTGTTAACCAAGGCGAAAATAATATCTTTGCTCCTTATAATGGGTTTGTCATAATGGTAGCATATTTAATGTTTGTTTTTGGTTTTTGTGCATTGGTTCAAATTCTTTTTTTATTAGTATATCTTATTTCTATAGGGTTCTATAAAAAGAAAGAAAAAAGGGAACAATCACCTGTGTCTATTATTGTATGTACAAGAAATGAAATTGACAATCTTCGACAAAATATACCACTTTTACTGGAGCAAGATCATCCAAATTTCGAACTGATTGTGGTAAATGATCAGTCTAGCGATGGCACGTACGAGTATTTACATGGCTTGAAAAAGCAGTTTACTAACTTTAAATTAGTTCAGATAGATTCAGTTCCCAATCATATTCAAAGTAAAAAATATGCGATTACGTTAGGAGTAAAGGCAGCAAGTAATAATAAGTTATTATTTACAGATGCTGACTGCACACCAAATTCTATAAAATGGGCATCGGAAATGACCGTTGAAAACTCCTTTGTTATTGGGGTTTCTTTATATTCTAAACGAAGAGGTTTTTTGAATTTATTTATTCGATTCGAAACATACCTTACCGCTATTCAATATGTAGGGAATGCTCTTTTAGGTAAGCCATATATGGGAGTGGGTAGGAATTTATCTTATGATAAGAGATTGTTCATCGAAAATAATGGGTTTAATAAATTTCAAGGAATTGTGGGAGGCGATGATGATTTATTTGTTAACCAACATGCTACAAGGAAAAACAGTGAAGTTGTGCTAGGGGAAGAATCTTTAGTGTACTCAAAACCTAAAACAAGTATTCGCTCATTTTTCATTCAAAAAATTAGACATTTATCCGTAGGCAAATATTATAAGTTTTCGGATAAAATCATTTTGGCACATTTTGCGTTGTCTTATATTATGTTCTGGATTTCAGGTATTTCTTTAGTGTTTTTCGAACCATCCACCGTGTTAATTGCCTTTTCTATACGGTTAGGATTATTAATAGCTGTATTTTATATTGCTTCAAAGCGATTTGGAGAGCGATTTGTTCCTTTGATGCTGCCTGTTTTAGATTTTCTATATGTGATTTACTATATTTCGGGAGGAATTGTATCCGCATTTTCAAAAAAAGTTAGATGGAATTAAAAAAGCAGTTTTCTGATAAAGCACTTCAAGACTTTAAATTGATAGATAAGGCAGTAAAAGAAGGCGATCAGCAATCTTTTGCTATGTTGATGAAAAGGTATAATAAACCAGTGTATCACATGATCCTTAAAATGGTGCGTAATGTAGATGATGCTGAAGATCTTACCATTGAAGCGTTTGCTAAAGCTTTTAAAAATCTTCATCGCTTTAAAAAAGATTTCACCTTTAGTACATGGCTTTTTAGAATTGCCACTAATAACGCTATTGATTATATTCGGAAGAAAAAACTGGATACTTTTAGCATTGACACAGCATATAATGATGACAATGGAGACGCTGTTTCGTTGGATATTCAGGATAAAAACTTAAATCCTCAAGAAGAAGCAATTAACGCTCAAAAAATAGAGTTGATTCAAATGTTTGTGACTAAGTTGCCCGCTAAGTACCAGCGGTTAGTCAGGTTAAGGTATTTTCAGGAACTCTCTTATGAAGAAATAGCAAAAGAACTAGAGGCTCCTTTAGGCACAGTAAAAGCACAACTCCATAGAGCTAGGGAGTTATTATATGATTTGGTGAAAAACAAAAAGGAACACATCTAATCTACACAAATTTTTATATGTCTAATGTAACCTTACTTTTTAAGTATTTCCCTAATCTTTCTCAAAAACAACAAGACCAATTCACTCAACTTGAGGAGTTATATAGCGAATGGAATGAGAAAATAAATGTGATATCCCGTAAGGATATTGAGCAACTTTATTTGAGGCATGTTTTACATTCATTAGGTATCGCAAAGGCGATTAATTTTGAGCCTAATACTATGGTGCTAGATGTAGGTACAGGGGGAGGGTTTCCTGGAATACCTTTGGCAATTATGTTTCCAGGTTGTCAATTTCATTTAGTAGATTCTATAGGAAAAAAAATAACCGTAGTAAAAGAAGTGATCGAAGCATTAGGTTTAGGGAATGCTACGTGTGAGCATATACGAGCTGAACAGGTAAAGGGTGAATATGATTTTGTGGTAAGCAGGGCGGTGACTCGATTAAAACCATTTTATCAATGGGTACAGGCCAAAGTGAACAGGCAAGGGTTTAATAAAATAGATAACGGAATTCTATATTTAAAAGGAGGAAACTTGACTGAAGAGTTAAAAGAAGCCAAAAAACCTCATCAACTCTTCCACCTTTCAGACTTTTATGAAGAAGACTTTTTTGAAACAAAAAAAATAGTTTTTGTGCCTATCCAATAAAAAGCACGACCTATATTGGATGAGTTTTATTCAAAACCTTCCTCCTTTAAATTTTTATTAATAATTGAATTAACATCTTCTCTTGTTATGTGGTTGCCATCATAAAGGATGTCACTAATTTTTTTAATAATAGAATCTAATTCAAATGTGGACTTTGCCAATGAATTTAATAGTTTAACATCCTTGGGTATTGTAACTTCTCTAGAAATTAAATCTGAAAGTCCTAATACTCTAGATAGGGGGGCTCTTAATAAGTGAGAATTAATAAAAGCATATTCAGATAATTGTTTGTTTTGAGATTCCAACTCAAAAGTCCTGTTTTTTACAGTTTCCTCAAGTGAGTCGTTTATTGTTTTCAACTCTTCATTAACAAAGTTAAGCTCTTCATTTATTGACTCTATTTCCTTATTCTTTCCAATTAATTCGTTGTTTTTATCAACAATATCGTCTAATAATAGTTTTACATGGCTATTTTTAATCCCTAATGAAATAAAATTTGCTAAAAATTGTACGTAAAGCTCGTCTTCAGTACTCCATTCTTTTAATTCATTTTTATGTTCGCAACAAATAACACCAAATGTTTCTCGATCAATAATAATTGGGCAGTCTAACATGGAATAGATGCCAAGAGGAGATAAATACTTATCTTTGAATTCCATAGTGTCAGGATGTTTTTTTGCATCTATGGCAGAAATGTAAGGCTTTGACTTTACCGCTTCAAAATATTTAGGAAAATCTTCTCTTCTTAAAGTAACTAACTCATCAGATTCTTTATCCAATTCATATAAAAAATGACGTTCAAAAATGCTTTTTTCATTTCCAAATAGCCATATACTTACACGACTAATTTCAAGTGTTTTTACGGCTGTTTTACATATAATTTTGAATAATTGTTTTTTCTCTTTTGAAGAAATAGACTCGTCTTTTGACAGTTTCAACAAATTGTGTTGATATTTTTCTAGCAACAATTTTTTTTCCTCCACTTTATTTTTGAATATGTCAAGCTCTTTGTTTTTTGATTTCATATCGTTATACGCAGTACTAAGAAGAGAGTACAGGGTGAGAGTCACAGCTATATATGATATGCAAAACAGTATTCCAAAAACATAGAAATTAAATTCATTAATTTCTATAGTGTAAAAATCTCCAAAAGTGGCATTAACATATTTTAAATTAACAGAAGTAGTGATTATAGAGATTAATAACCAAAATAAAGAGGCTCGTAGACCTTTGATGAGTAGTGCTAATAAAGGGACCATTGTTAGGCAAAATACTACGATATGAAAACTATTTACGTTTGCTAAATAATGTATTTCAATTGTTATAAAAGAATATAAAATTAATAGATGATGTATGAAATCATTTTCTGGAAATTTAAAAGTAAGTGCAGAAATAATGATAATAACTAGTAATAAGGGAGCTAGAATATTTATTGAAGTAGCTTTTAAGTCAATAAATATTTCGGCTATAAAAAGAGAAAAAGTAAGAAAAAGGCATGCCCCTACTGTCCAGAATAATATTGATTTAGATTGAATTTTGAAGTCAGTTTGTTGGAGTAAACGTTTCATATAATAAACACAATCAGTTTGATGTCAATAGTTTAAGTGGTTAATATAACATAATAAACTTATATGATTACAGTTATAAATAAAAAAGTAAAACATGTGAGGTTGAGAATAGCAGTATTCTATTGTTATTTACTTTTAAGCTCAGAGGTGATGCTAGTGGCATCATATATTTATGATGAGAAGTTATTTTATTGCACTTACCTCTGACCTTTTTTTTCTAAACACTCGATTTAGTAAGGGATAACTTAATATGGCGATTACGATAATACTTGTTCCTAGATAAAAGCCACTTCCCATTTTTTCTTTTTCTCCGAAAAATAGTAATGCTAGAATAATGCCATAGACAGGTTCTAGATTTATGGTAAGATTAGACATAAAAACAGTAATTCTTTTTAACAATTCTACAGAAGCAGAGAAAGCATATACCGTACACACTAAGGATAGTATTAATAAGTAACTGAAATCATTCCAATCTAGCCCGAGTTGTAGTTGCCCGTTTTCGCTAAAATAACTCATGTAAAATGGAAGAAAAAGAGCTGTGCCAATACAAGCCCCAAGCATTTCATAAAAAGTGATATGATAAGGGTCGTGTTTTTTTGCAAACTTGCCATTGATAACACTAAATAGGGCCGCTAATAGAGCCGATCCAATTCCCATTATTAAGCCAAGTTGGTGATTGAATTCAAAACGAAAAATAACGTAGAGTCCTGATATAATTACCAACCCTAAGAGTACTTCGTAAAATTTTATTTTTCTTTTGAAAATCATAGGTTCAATAAAACTTGTCCACAAGGTGGTGGTTGATAGTCCTGCTAAGCAAACAGACGCATTTGATACTTTAGCGGACCAGAAAAATAAAATCCAATGACCCGCTATAATTAATCCAGTAAGTAAAATTTTTATAATGGATTTGTAATTCGGTTGACTAGTTCTCTTTTTGATTATAAAAATCCATACACCAATAGTTATTGCGGCAATAAGTGTTCGATAAAAAACTACTTCAACTGCAGGGATAGTAATTAGCAAACCTAATATGGCGGTAAATCCCCAGATGAGTACAAGGAAATGTAAATGAATGTAATCTCGAAGCATGTTTATCTAGGGATGTATCTGTACATAATTATACTAATTCCGATAAAGGTAAGGTTAGGGATCCATATCGATAGCATAGGAGGCATGGAACCCGCTTCGGCCAGTGTTTTACTCATTACAAAAAATAAAATGTAGATAAATGATAGAAAAAAACCTAGTGCTATTTGTAATCCAGTGCCGCCACGAGATTTTCGTGCTGAGACGATTACACCCATAAAGGTGAGTATAAGCACTGCAAATGGTGCTGAGTAGCGTGTGTATTTTTCAACTTCGTATACCTCAACATTGTTAGCGCCTCTCAATTTTAAGGTTTCAATATGTTCGTTGAGTTCGCCCAGCGTCATGCCATCAAAATTCCGATAATTACTTTTAAACTCTTTTGGGTGAATGGCTAAGGTGGTGTCCATTTCTAGCCCTTCGGTGATGGTTTCTGTGAGGCTGTCAATTTCCCGATGTTGCCAATTTTTTACTCGCCATTTCTGTAAAGAGTCTACCCATGATAATTTTCGAGCAGAAAGTTTTTCGACTAGCGAAGTGCCTTCAAATCGTTCTAAAGTAAATTTATTGCCATTATCGGTTTGATTATTGTAAGTTTCTAAGAATAAATACACATTGGGTGCTACTTGGATGTGTGTATTCCGTTGATTGTAATGGAACGTGTTTTTAGTGTAATCGATTTCAAATTGAACACGTTCTTTATTTGATTTTGGTATTACCCATCCAGTCATAACAAAACTTAGTGATGCAATAATCATTGCGCCAATGAAATAAGGGAATAATAATCGTTTAAAACTAACCCCACTACTTAGTATGGCTATAATTTCAGTATGTCCCGCCATTTTTGCGGTAACAAATACCGTAGCAATGAATGTGGTGAGGGGGGTAATCATATTCGCAATAAATGCGATGAAATTAAGGTAGTATTGATTGACAATTTGACTTACGGACAGGTCTGGGTGTTTATTAAAATCATCAATTTTTTCGGTAACATCGATAATTACAATAACCGCCATGATAATAAGCACCACAAACACAAACGAGGTGAGAAAACGTTTTAATATGTATTTATCTATAATACGCATGTAATTATAATCGTTGACTTACTTTTTTAACCATTACATCTTTCCATTCGGTAAAGACCCCTTCTTCAATTTTTTGTCGGGCTTCGCCCACTAACCAAAGGTAAAAGCTTAGATTATGTATGCTAGCAATTTGCGCGCCTAAAATTTCTTTACTTCTAATGAGGTGACGTAAATAAGCTTTGGAGTAAAAAGCACTTGTTCCTCCTATTTTTTCATCTATCGGAGAAAAGTCGTCTTGCCACTTTTCATTTTTTATGTTAATAAACCCCTCGGAGGTAAAAAGCATGCCATTACGTGCGTTACGTGTAGGCATTACACAGTCGAACATATCAATACCTAAGGCGATGCATTCGAGAATGTTGGCAGGAGTACCTACTCCCATTAAATAACGTGGCTTGTCAGTAGGCAAAATATCACATACCAATTCAGTCATTTCGTACATCATTTCAGCGGGTTCGCCTACTGAAAGGCCTCCAATGGCATTTCCTTCTCTTCCGAATGAGGCGATTGCCTCTGCCGATTGTTGCCGTAAATCTTTATACACACTTCCTTGTACAATTGGGAAGAGTGTTTGACTATACCCATATTTTTCTTCGGTACTATCAAAACGGTCACAACAACGTTTTAACCATCGGTGAGTCATGTCCATAGAGTCCTTTGCGTAATCATACTCACAGGGGTAAGGAGTACATTCATCGAATGCCATAATTATATCAGCTCCAATGGAGCGCTGTATATCCATTACTCCTTCTGGAGAGAATAAATGTTTCGACCCATCAATATGAGATCTAAAAATCACCCCTTCTTCTGTTATTTTTCTATTTTCGGCCAATGAGAACACTTGATAACCACCACTATCGGTTAGTATAGGTTTGTCCCAACCGTTAAATTTATGAAGACCTCCTGCTTTTTCAAGAATTTCAACTTTCGGACGGAGGTATAAGTGATAAGTGTTGCCAAGAATAATTTGGGCTTTTATATCATTACTTAACTCGTGCTGATGTACAGCTTTCACAGTGCCAGATGTACCTACAGGCATAAAAATAGGTGTTTTTATAGTGCCATGATCGGTAGTGATTTCGCCTGTACGTGCTTTGCTTTTTGCGTCTTGTACCTGAAGTTTAAAATCCATAAGTCGCAAAAGTAATAATATCATAGCATCTATCAATAATGTTGAGGCAGGGATTTTAATATTTTCAAATGCAATTGGCAACAAGTAGTAGGCTAGTACTGTTTGAGATTGTTAAAAGTGAGAATTGGAGATAAAGTAGGTTTAATATTCGAACTCAGATTACTAATCATTATCTTTGTAGCCTATAAAAGGAATAAACGAATGAAAAAACCAATTTTTATTGTGCCTGTTCAATTTGGAGGTGTCGCTTCAGCATTGCTAATCGTGTTATTTGTAGTGTTGTTTTATATGGGAAGGCATCCCATGGGTATCCCTATTGTTTTTGACGTAAGGTTTGTGATATTGCCTCTATTTATGGTAATAGCGATGAAAGATTTTAGAGACAACAAGAATAACAATACACTTCATTTTTGGCAAGGTCTCTCTGTAGGGTTTGTTACATTGCTAGTGATTTCTTTTTTTATGTCACTTTTTATCATATTTTTTGTTGCTGTAGATCAAGATTTTTTGCAAATTTATATTGAAGAACGCACTAATTTGCTGTTGGAACATCAAGCTCAATTAACGGAGTCAATTAGTGAGGAAGCTTTTCAGCTACAGCTCGATAAATTACCGCTCACCACTTCATTTGACCTTGCAATTGATTATTTTTTTAAAACACTAGGGATTGGGGTATTTTTAAACATCATCATCGCAATATTATTACGAAAACAACCTAACTAAATCTATCATGGAAGAACAAAGAATTGAAAAATCAACAGTTAAGCAAGTGTCATTAAAATGGGGGTTAATTTTGGGTGTCATTTTAATTGCTTTTAGCTTATTAGTTCAGATAGCTGGATTGATAGGGAATCAGGCAGTATCTTGGGTGAGTTATTTGTTTGTAATTGCAGCTGTGTATTTGTCGCAAAAAGCATTTAAAGATGAAGGTGATGGGTTTATGAGTTATGGGAAAGGGCTTGGGATTGGTACGCTTGTCGTTACAATTGGATCCATTTTATCTTCTATATTCATGTACATTAATATGAAATTTATTGATGAAACTATATTGGAAACTATAAAGGATCTTCAATATGAAAAAATGGTGGAGCAAGGGATGGCAGAAGAGCAAATAGATCAAGCTATGGAAATCAGTAGTTCATTTATGACACCTGAAATTATTATGGTGTTTGCTATATTAGGTACTGTGTTTTTCGGCTTTATTTTGACCTTAATTGTTACTGCAATTACAAAAAATGCAAATCCAGCAGAAGAAGTGTAATCAGAATTGGGATCAATGAAAAAGTCATCCGCTAATTAGCGGATGACTTTTTCATTTTATACCTACTCAAAAAATCAATACATTTGTAGGGATACTAAAAAATGACAATGCTTGAAAAAATTGATATTTCTGTTGTAGTTCCTTTATTTAATGAGGAAGAATCCATTGTTGAATTAACAGATTGGATTAAGAAAGTTATGGATGCCCATCATTTTACCTATGAAGTGATACTTGTTGATGATGGGAGTAATGATCGTTCATGGCAGGTGATAACGGATATAAATAAGGATAATATTAACTGTAAAGGGATAAAATTTAATCGTAATTATGGCAAGTCGGCAGCATTGCAT
>JAOULS010000284.1 GCA_029881895.1 Cyclobacteriaceae bacterium
AAATAACAGGGTTTCCCTTTGCCTTCTTATAAAAAGGGACAATTATTGATTTTTTGTTTTTGTGAGATGCAGCTGAAAAAGCATGAATAAGTTGGTTGTACACGCCTTTTTTTAGGGTAGGCTGGTCGCCTAAACAAATCATATACCCTTCGCTATCTTCACCAAGCGCTTGTACACCTGATTGGATTGAGCTGGTCATGCCCTGTTTGTATGCTGGATTATCCACCACTCGAACTCGGCTACTGGAGAATGCTTTTAATCTTTCGTACGATAATTCACTAGCAACAACAATTAGCTCATGTGCTTCGCTATGTCCTATGTTTTCGATTACCCATTCAATGATCGGTTTATCATTATAGTTCAAGAACAGTTTATTTTCATTCCCCATTCTACTTGATAGGCCAGCAGCAAGAATTATGGCAGAAACGTTAACCATCGAAATGTAGGGGTAAAATAGAAGTCACTTTTTTAATTTAAGAATTCATTTTTAGCGGCAATAATTTGCCCCATTACAGCGAGGGCAATTTCTTTGGCCGATTTGGCATGTATATTCATGCCTATAGGTGCTTTAATTCGATTTATTAGATCCATAGAAATGCCTTTTTCTTGTAATCGCTTAGTTCGTTTTTCATGTGTCTTTTTACTCCCTAGCGCCCCTATGTAACCTACTTTAGAAGGTAACAATATTTCTAGGGCATTGTCATCTATTTTGGGGTCGTGTGATAGAATGGCACAAAAAGTATAAGCATCAAGTGGGAAATCATGAAGCACCTCCGAGGGATATTTTTCTAATAATTGAGAAGGAGCATCTTGAAAGGTAGTATTCTGTGCGAAATAACCTCTAGGGTCAATTACCACTGTTTCAAATCCAAATAAATTACCCAAAGTAACTAAGTCTACAGTAATGTGTGCAGCTCCAATAATCAATAATGTAGGCTTACGAGGGAATACATTAATAAAATAAGTATTGTCACCATAAGTGATGGTTTTATTAGTTCGCTCGATGTAAGCATTTTTTGCTTCTAACGTTATTTCATCAGAAATAGGGTCACCTATTATTTCCCCATTCTCTTCAATCAGTGTATTGGTATTATTTCCATCGTTTAAGGAAGAAATGAGGATAGATGATTTATTGTTTTCAGTATTTATTAATAATTTTTTCCATACGCCTTGTGAAAAGTCGATGGACTGAACAAAAACTTGAATACTACCTCCACATGATAGCCCTACCGACCATGCATCATCATCAGAGATGCCATAGCTTAATTTTTCGTCTTTCTTTTCATCTATTATTTGTTGTGCTCTCTTCACAACAGCACCTTCTACACATCCGCCACTTACCGAGCCCGCCATCTTTCCTTCACTATTAATAAGCATTATTGAGCCTACAGGACGAGGAGAAGATCCCCATGTTTTAATCACTCGTGCAAGGGCAATGGTACTGTCTTTTTCAGACCAATTTTTTATTATTTCGAAATAATCTTTCATATAGTTTTATACTATCTGTTGAATATTATCTTAAAATTAATACTTTTAAGATGAAACAATGAATACTAGTTGCAAAAAATGTTTTTCAGTTAATAAGTTAAGCGCCTTCCAAAGTACTTCTTATTTGAGTACTTTGTTGGTAATACTTATCCCAAAATGCCCCTTTTGTATTATGGCATATTCAAGTGCTATTACTGTTTGTGGTGCTCAGGATATCTATATGAGTAGTAATAATTGGGTTTCTTTTGTCCCATTATTATTGTCTGGTGTAATTATCATTATTATCGCTTTAAACAATAAGGGTACTCGGACTTTTTTTTCTATTCTAATTGCACTTATTGGCTTCTTGTTGGTGTTGTTTACACATCAACTTATACTAACACCTGATTACTATAATTGGGGAGCAATGTTGTTGATAGTAGCGGTTTGGGTAAATGGCAATTTTGTAGCTTTTGTGTCAGAAGCACATCGTATGTATAAAAAAATAAAGTGGTCATGGCAAAAGTAAAATTTACAGCTGCACTAAAACGATTCTTCCCTTCATTGGATGAAATAGAGGTAGAAGGTGATTCTGTTCAAGAAGTTATTACTGGTGTGAACAAGAAATTTCCAGGCATTACAAATTATATCTTGGAAGAAGATGGTAGTCTTAGAAAGCATGTCAATATATTTTTAGAAAATGATATGATAAGCGATAGGGATAATCTTTCAGATCAAGTCAAGTCCAATGATCAGATATTAATTTTTCAAGCGTTATCAGGAGGATAATGAAAGCACTCATCGCAACAGCCAAAGGACTGCTCACTTTTGATATAGCACCTAACATTGAACCCGAAATGGAGGAAGTTCATTTTATTGGACTTGCGGTAAATATGGTTTATGTAGACGAAAGAACCAATAGATGGTGGGCAGGAGTGGCACATAAGCACTGGGGACAAAAACTTCATTTTTCAGACGATAATGGTAAAACTTGGCATGAAACGGCAGTACCTTCATTTCGAGGTTTGGTAATGCCTGATGGAAAAAAAGCCAAATTGAGACAGATATGGTGTATGCAACATGGGGGAGTAGATAAACCTGATCATTTGTGGCTAGGTACAGATCCAGGAGGGCTATTTCATAGTATTGATAATGGGCATTCTTTCCAATTAGTAAAAGGTCTCTGGGATCACCCTAGTAGAATGAAAGAGGGGCAATGGTTTGGTGCAGGGAGTGATTATCCTTTTATTCACTCTATAGTAGTAGATAGTAGCGATAGTAATCATGTTTATGTAGCGATAAGTTGTGCTGGTGTATTTGAAACAAAAGACTATGGTAAAACATGGGCACCTAAAAACAAAGGGCTTAAAGCTACTTACCTTCCAACATCAAACGTTGAGGTAGGACATGACCCTCATCAATTGCTGCATTTTAAAAAAAATCCAAAAATTCTATGGCAACAAAACCACTGTGGTGTTTTTTATTCCTCTAACGGAGGAGACCAATGGGAAGACGTATCTGTGGATCAAGGTTATCCAAATTACGGATTTTCCATTGCTATAGATGAGGAAGATCCTGCCAAGGCATGGGTAATTCCTGTTGAAAGTGATGAAAAAAGAATTGCTCCAGAGTTGAGTTTAAGTGTTTTTCAAACTAATAATTTTGGAAAAACATGGAAAAGTGTGAGTGAAGGTTTACCAAGAGGCTTTACTTTTGAAATAGTCTTGAGACAAGCATTCACAAAAAAGAATAATATTTTCCTATTTGGCACCACTAATGGTAACCTATATTACTCCTTAGGAGAGGATATTCTATGGAAAAATATCTCTAGTCATCTTGCCAAAGTAAATGCCGTTTACTTACATTAATACAAGATATGATTCTGTTATTACCGCCTTTTATGATTAATTTACACTAGTGTTTTAGGTTTTGTAGATATTTATTATTACTTTTTGATTTGCAATTAATCAAAAGGAATTTTTTAACGAACTCTTTTTTTGATTGTAAGCG
>JAOULS010000050.1 GCA_029881895.1 Cyclobacteriaceae bacterium
GGCTTTATCAAATAAGGCGAATCTGAAAAACCCTCGGGCGTATCAGGACAGCCTCCTTGAATCACAAAATTTTTAATCACTCTATTAAAGGTTAGTGAATCCCAGTAGCTGTCATTGGCCAAACGAATAAAACTCGCTTTATGTGCTGGGGTTTCATCGTACAACCAAAAAAGCATCTCTCCTTTTGAGGTTAATATCTGCCCAACCGGATATGTTTCTTTTTGTGAAACACATGCACTTAAAACTAAGAGAAAGGATAAAAATAGTGCTTTGTTCATTTTATTGGTCTTTACACGTTACTTTTCAGGTCTATATTTTGCCATTTGAAAGAGTTGTTGTGCATTTTCTTTTTTCATCAATTCCTGCAAGGTAAGCTCCTTTTTATCGACAAATTCATTCACAATTTCCCAACCTAACCAAGTACCTATTCTTCCTGGGCATTTATCACCAATTTCAAACGTTTTGGGCCGCTCGCCCAAGTATTTTTGTTTTAAAAAATTATCTTGTTCATATAGCAATTCATTATCAAGAAAATGTGCCCAAATAGTGGTGGCATTTTTTTCACTTCCCTCTATTTCTTCGGAAGTATAGCCTATGATGGTGCTATCTGGCGTACAGGGCATCATCATTTTTGCGAAATAATAGGACTTACCATACGTAATCATATCAGCAAGCATTGATTTGTCTTTAATGTCGCTGGCATTATACTGAGACGATATCCCGTACAAAAGCATTACCGAAGGCACTATATATTCCTTTGTATATTTTTGAAGCAAATAATTTGGAAAGCCCAATGGACGGTATTTAGCCCCTTCTCCTAAATAAAAATCTAGTCCTACTATAATTAATGAATCGCTCACAAAAAGATCAGCCCCATTTTCTAGCCCAGTAGCTACCAATTTTATTTTGGGTAAATTTGCTTCAGGGTAATAATACTTAAGCATCGCTAATGCACTTTTGAAGTTTTGTATTAGCTCAGCGTTATCTCCAAATACACGATCTATCTCTTGTCGTAAAGTGTCGATATGTGGGTTACTGAAACGCTTATAGAGTACACTTGACATGATAGAGTCATTTGGATAATCGTCTTTTTTTAAAAAAAAAGAAGCTATTACAGGTTCTCTCTCTATAAACTTATACAATTCTTTTTCACTTTCGATAGTTAATAGCTCATGGTGTAACTGACTTACCTCAATGACTATATCTTCGTTAACATTAGGTCTATTTTGACAAGTATTTGTGTTGTTGTTACAACTAAAAAGAAAATAGGAGGAGATAAATAGAATGAATAATTTTCGCATGTTATTAAAACTTGATAATTTACAGTTTATTATTTCTGTTTCGAAATATCGGAATAATATACAATAATGAAATAAACTAATTTCAGTATCAATGAGAAACCTAATAATTTGTTCTGCGCTGCTATGTTTTAGCATAACTTCTTATGCTCAAAAGATGAAATTAGGGATTCAGATGAGTCCTGGGTTATCCTCTAGCCGAATTGTGTCCAAGCCCGTTACGCCTGTTGATTCGTACATTAGTGATAATGGATCTAAGTTATCCTTTCGTTTTGGGCCCATTGCTGATTTTGCCCTCACCGAAACGTATTTTTTCACTACAGGAATACTTTTTTCTTCAAAAAGTGTAGCCATATCCTATAACGATGATATTGCTCCCGTTATTCTAGTTGAGGAATACAAATTGCAATATTTACAACTACCAATAGCCTTAAAACTATACACCAATGAGATTTCACTTGACACTCGTATTTTCGTAAGTATGGGGTTGATGACCGAAATTAATATTTCTGAAAAACAAGTAGACAATTATATCACCCCCTTAATTACTGATTTTACTTTTTTTGACGCTTCCCTTTTTATTGGTGGAGGAGTAGAGTATGCCATTGGCACAAACACTTCTATTTATGGAGGTGTTAGCTACAACCGAGGGTTATTCAATAGTATTTCCGATGTTCGAGTAGTACGAGGTGATGACCTAAAAATTTTCAACGACCTGATAAACCTAGATATAGGGGTTAAATTTTAAAAATTACCCCGTTTTTCTGTTTAACATAGCTAGTATTTCGTCCACATATTCACGAGAATTGGATAGACGAGGTACTTTGTTTTGTCCTCCTAGTTTCCCTCTTTTTTTCATCCATTCATAAAAAGTACCTTTATCGACATTATGAACAATAGGTAGTTGCAACGCCATATTTTTATAACGCTTCGCATCGTAATCAGAGTTTATTTCGCGCAATGTTTCATCGAGTAATACGATAAACCGATCTAAATTGTCTGGCTGTTTGATAAATTCTATAATCCACTCGTGGCAGCCTTTATTGTTTACACCAAAGTATACTGGTGCGGCTGTAAAATTATCAATTACTGCCCCTGTAACTTCACATGCTTTTGTAATGGCTTGTTCGGCATTTTCTATGATTACTTCCTCCCCAAATGCATTGATGAAATGTTTTGTTCGACCTGAAATTTTTATTCGATAAGGCGACAACGAGGTAAATTTTATGGTATCTCCAATATTGTATCGCCACAATCCTGCATTGGTAGTAATAATTAATGCATAATTTTTACCAAGCTCTACCTGATCCAAAGTAAGTGTTGTAAAATTTTCTTTATTTATTTCTTCAAAAGGAATAAATTCATAAAAAATACCATAATCGAGCATAAGCAGTAGTTCATCACTTCCCGATTGATCTTGAATACCAAAAAACCCTTCAGAGGCATTATAGGTTTCCACATAATGCATCTTTTTACTTGGGATTAGCTGTTCGAAAAGATTGCGATAAGGCGTAAATGATACCGCTCCATGAAAAAACACTTCCAAGTTAGGCCACACCTCATGAATGTCTGATACTCCTTTTACTTCCATTACTTTTTCCAATAAAAGTACTGCCCAAGTAGGAACTCCCGTTATGCTGGTAACATTATCATCAATGGTACTTCTTGCCATTTTTTCTATTTTATCTTCCCATTTATCCATCAGGGCGACATCCAAACTTGGGGTTCGGATAATTTGTGCCCAAAGAGGAAGATTTTGCATGATAACAGCCGAGACATCGCCATAGTAGGAGCTTTCACTTGGGTCGTATTCATTTATTTGATGGCTACCGCCTATCGCTAACCCCTTACCTGTAAACATCTTAGAGTCAGGATTGTTATTGATGTATATGGAAATAAGATCTTTCCCTCCTTTGAAATGACAATCTTCAAGCGACTCTGTAGACACTGGAATAAACTTACTTCGAGCATTAGTCGTACCCGAAGATTTGGCAAACCACTTTACTTCTGAAGGCCATAAAACATTTTGCTCTCCCCTCATTAACCTTTCGATATAAGGAAATATATCTTCATAAGATTGAACGGGAACTTGATTCTTAAAGTCATTATACGAGTTGATTGATGCAAAGCCGTGTTTTTTGCCAAAATCAGTTGATTTAGCCGTATTGATCAATTTTTTATATAACTCAGACTGGACGTCATGTGGGTACTTCATAAAAAGCTCCATCTGGTGAATTCGCTTTTTCATTACCCAAGACAATATGGAATTAAATATTTCCATTATTTTCTGCTGTAGGTACCATTTAACATACTAACTCCTGGCGATATAGGATTCCCCGATGATCTTCGAAAAGAAACCACCTGACCAATATGCCAAATAGCATCGGCAATGGGTCCATTTATCATATTCCAAAAAGGATATTTTGTAATGCGTTCTCCTTGTTCAAAAACGGCAATATAGTTGGATAAATCCTCTTCTGAACTTGCTTTTAACCTTTTACTTACCTCACTAATATTTTCGAGCGTTTTGGCTCTTTTCTTTTCAAAACTCCATGCTTCCGAGTTCTCATTTTTTGAGTTTGAACCTCCAGTCACTGAATTACGAACGATTAATGTTAAGGTATAAATATGATCGAGCGTTTGACTCGTTGTCCTAGCATCATCATTGGGGCTAAATGTTAAATCCTCGTTTCTTAAACCACGAGTCGCCCAGTAATAGCGAAACCCCAAACCATCAACCATACGAGCTGCTATATTAGTAGAGGTATATTGATCAGGATAGTCTGGAATTTGAGAATAATAATCAGCAGCGTCTACATTAATGTTCTTCATGTCTTGTGCATTAATGGCAAAAGAAAAGGTCAAAATCACTAAAATTAACCCAAAATATTTCATCACTTATTTGTAGTTATTAGAAGGTATTAAAATATTTATGCTGTTGCAAAATAGCTATTTTATTTTTCATATCAACCATAATATTTTCAAAGTATTGCCTTTGGAAGTAGCTTTAGCTTTTTTATAAAAAAATGTTTTTTGCGAATAACATAACCCTATAATCATAAGGGCCGTTTCAAGATTAATCTTTGAGTGAGTTGGTAGGGTGACAAACTTTCAATACCTTTAAAAGGTTTGAAAAGACATATTTTTTTAAGTATATGAATAAAGTAAAATCCATCTTCTTTTTCCTGTTAACGATCTCCTGTTTTATTAATATTAATCAAGTGTTTGGTCAGGTGAATCACCCTGTTTTTCATCATGTTACAGTAGATGATGGTCTTTCGAACAGCAGGATAAATGGTATTGCAAAAGACGCTGATGGGTTCATTTGGTTTGCCACGGCTAATGGTTTAAATCGGTATGATGGATATTCGATAAAAGTATACCAACACAGTAAAAAAAATAAAAATTCTTTAATTGGCAACTACGTAAGAACTGTATATGCAGACAACAATGGTATAATATGGGCAGGAACACAAAGTGGTTTAAGTAAATTTAATAGCACTACTGATAAATTCGAAAACTATTTTATTGGAACTTATATAAGGCATATAGCCGCAGCTAAAAATGGCACATTATGGCTAAGCACAAATACAGGAATAATAGAATATAATCCTAAAAACAACAAGCATAAAAAATTTATTCACAACCCCCTCGACACAAATAGTATAAGTTTTGACAGAACTTTGTATAGCCGTGAGGCTTCTGATGGATCAATTTGGATTGCTTCAGACAATGGCCTTAACCGGTTATACCCAAATAGTGGAAGCATAAAAAGATATTTCCACAATTCGAATGAAGAGAATTCTATAAGTAGCAATCAAGTTTTATCCATTTATGAAGACAGTAATAAAAACATATGGATAGGAACTACAAATGGTTTAAATAAATATGATTCAAAGAATGACAATTTTATTCGTTATAATAAAGAAAAGGACAACCTTCATACCAACGTTATTTTTGAAATTTCAGAATATCCAAAAGGAATATTGTGGATAGGAAGTTATAATGGTATTAGTAGATTTAATATTGATAATTATGAATCCTTCAATTATAGATATCAGCCTCAAGATAAATTCAGTTTAAATGATAATAGAGTACGCTCTATTTATATTGATAATGGACTATTATGGGTAGGGACGTTTGGTAATGGAGTTAATAAAACTTACTTGAGAAAAACTGGATTTACACTTCTCAGGAACAGACCTAGCCAAAAACTTCAATTAACTGAAAATACAATTCGATGCATTTTGGAAAGGAAGAATGGTGAGGTGTGGGTTGGCACCAATACTGGTATTGACATTTTGTCAAAAGAACTTCATTATATTAAAACTCTTTCAACACAGTCTAACAGCGATCTTTTATTATCAGATGATAAAGCACTATGTTTTTTAGAAGATAGTAAAGGTAAAGTGTGGATAGGAACATTTGGAGGAGGGGTAAATCTATACGACCCTAAAACTAAGATAATTACTGTTTATAAAAACATAGAAGGTGATTCGACTTCAATTAGTGGAAATAAAATATGGTCAATTATTGAGGATTATCTCGGCTATATTTGGATAGGGACCGAAACAGGAATAAACCGTCTAGATCCTCAATTAAATTCTTTTGAACGACATGTTTATAATCCAGACGATTCTACTTCATTAAGTAACAACATTGTTTTCACATTGTTTGAGAGTAAAGATAAAACGATTTGGGCAGGTACAGCAAACGGATTAAACAAATACAATGTTTCGAGCAATAATTTTAAGAGATTTAATAGTAATCCAAGTGACTCTTATAGTATAAGTCATGGTCAAATACAAAGTATTCATCAAGATGACAATCATACAATGTGGATAGGAACTGCGGGTGGGTTAAATAAATATGATGAAAAAACGGAACAATTTTCAGCGATCTTAGAAGAAAATGGACTATCAAACAATGTTATTTTTAGTATAGTCGAGGATGAACATGGCACTTTTTGGTTAAGTACAAATTATGGTATAAATCAATATAACCCTCATAATGGAGAAATTGAAGTCTTTTATGAAACTGATGGACTACAAAGTAATGAGTTTAATGAAGGTGCTTATTTTCAAGGGAAAAATGACAGATTATACTTTGGTGGAAATAATGGACTAAATGTATTTTATCCTGACAGTTTAAGGTCTTACAGTTATAATCACAAACTGGTATTGACAGATTTTTTACTTTTCAACAAAAAAATAATAACAAATGATTCCTATTTACTCAAAAAAAATATAAACCATACTGATACTATTATTTTAGAATATCATCAAAATGCATTTTCAATAGATTTCTCTTCATTAAATTATGCCAATTCTAAAAAAAGCAAGTTTTCTTACAAACTTGAAGGTGTAGATGAAGATTGGCAATTTACAGATTACAACCACCAAAGGGCTTCATATACTAATATTTCAAATGGCGAATACTTGTTCAAGGTATCCTCTTTAGAAGGATCTTCACCAATGAGTGAGATAAAAAAAATAGTCATTATCGTTAAATCTCCGATTTGGAAAAAATGGTGGGCAATAGGAATTTACATATTTATAATCATAAGTGTAATATGGCTAGTGTTCGACAGGCAGCAACAAATAATAAGAAGAAATGAATTAATAATTGTCAATAAAAACAAACAAGTAAGCCAGTTACAAGAAATTGAACATTTAAAAAATACTCAAAATATACTATTAGAGAAAGAAGTGAAATTAAGAACCACCGAATTAGAAATTTCTAAAAGAGAGCTAGAACAAAATGTAGTGAAGCTTAAAGAATCGAATGATGATTTATCTAGTTTTTCACATATTGTTTCTCATGATTTAAAAGCACCATTAAGAGGAATGTCTACTCTCATTTCGTTTATATCAGAAGATTTCGCTGAAAAAATAGGGACAGAATCTAAGAAAAACCTTGATTTAATTCAAGAAAGAATTCATAAAATGTATCGACTCATAGAGGACTTACTCCACTATTCTAGTGTTGGGAAAAAAGAATTAATCAGCTCCTCATTTGATTTAAACACGCTATTAAAAGAATTGATTCAATTATTGAACAGTGAAGAAAAGCATGATTTTATATTGCCCAATACGCCATTCATCATGGTGAGTAATCGGGTGGAAATTGAGCAAGTTTTTCAAAATTTGTTTCAAAACGCAATAAAATTTTGTGATAAAGATCATGCTGAAATTGTTGTTAACTATTATAAGAATGAGGACTATTACTATTTCGAAGTTAAAGACAATGGTCCTGGAATACATGCTAAAAATCAAGAAAAAATATTTGAACCATTCAAATCCCTTGATGGCAATAGAACTGACAGCTCTGGTTTAGGTCTATCTATTGTTAAAAAAATAGTGCGAAAAAATTACGGTAATATCAGTATAGTATCTGATGGTAAATCAGGTACTACCTTTAAATTTAATTGGAAGGAGTCAAGTTAAAAAAACCAATATGGTTATGTTATACCTTTCTTTTTAATTCAAAATGCTCTCCTAGGTAAACTTTACGCACCTGAGGGTCGTTAGCTAGTTCTTCTGCTGTACCTGATTTTAATAATCTCCCCTCAAACATTAAGTAGGCACGATCAGTTATAGAGAGTGTTTCGTTTACATTATGATCGGTAATAAGAATTCCTATATTTTTTTCTTTGAGTTTAGCTACTATCCCTTGAATTTCTTCCACGGCAATAGGGTCAACACCTGCAAAGGGCTCATCGAGTAACACAAAATGTGGGTCAACCGCCAATGCTCTTGCAATTTCGGTCCTTCTTCTTTCTCCTCCAGATAATACCATGCCTATGTTCTTACGTACATGGTTCAAACTAAACTCTTCCAACAACGCTTCGAGCTTTTCTTTTTGTTCTATTTTGGAAAGTTTTGTCATTTCCAAAACGGCCATAATATTTTCTTCTACTGTTAACTTTCTAAACACGGAAGCCTCTTGAGCTAAATAACCAATCCCCAGTTTTGCCCTTCGGTACATCGGTAAGCTAGTAATATTCTCATTATCAAGAAAAATTTCACCTTCATTTGGTTTTATCAAACCTACAATCATATAAAAGGTAGTGGTTTTCCCTGCTCCATTTGGACCTAACAACCCAACAATCTCCCCTTGCTCAACGTGTACAGACACATTATTTACAACTGTTCTTTTCTTATATTTTTTAACTAGCGTATCTGCTCTTAAAATCATTTTTTCTTTGTTTTTATCCTACCTGGATGATTTGTTTATTTAACAAAAATAATATCCTTCACGTTAAGTTGTAAAGTTTTTTTACCTCTAAAATCATTTTCCTGTATAGTAAAGGCTAATGAAAACAATTTTCCTTGCGCTAAAGACGCATATTGATCAGCAAAATTAAAGCCAATTATATCAAATTCTGCTTTATTATTCTTTTGAGAGACGATTGCCTTTATATGTTTTTCCTTTAACAGCGTTAATCTATTTTTCACAAAAGCTTCATCTATTGAAAACACAGGCTCCATGTTTTGAGGGCCAAAGGGTTCCATTTGCTTTAAAACATTCACAAATGAAGGGGTAATTTGATCGAGCTGAATTGGGAGGTCAATTTTAATTTGTGGTGTTAGCAACTCCTCTGTAATTGTATTGTTGACGACTTCCTCAAATCGCTTTTGAAAAGCCGCTACATTTTCAACAGCTAGGCTAAGTCCTGCTGCATACATATGCCCCCCGAACTGATCAAGTAAATCACTACAAGCGGTAATCGCTTCATGAATATCAAATCCATGAACCGATCGAGCCGACCCAGTAGCTTTTCCTTCCGACTCGGTTAAAATTACAGTTGGTCTGTAGTATTTTTCAATACATCGAGAAGCCACAATACCAATAACTCCTTTGTGCCAATTCTCTTTATACAACACAGTTGTTTTGGCAGAAATAAGATCATCGCTAGATTCAATCATTTGTATTGCCTCATCTGTGATTGATGCATCTAATGCTCTTCTTTCAGTATTTCGATAATTTATAGCTTCACCTATATGATTTGCCTCCTCATTATTTTCGGTTAATAGTAGCTTTACAGCATCGGTGGCGTGAGCGATCCGTCCTGCTGCATTAATCCTTGGCCCTACGCCAAAAACAATAGCAGAAATAGTGAGTTCAGATTTTCTTCCAGAAAGATCAATTAGTGTTTTTATCCCTAGTCGAGGTGACTCATTAAGGATTTTTAGTCCAAAATGGCAAAGTGTTCTATTTTCACCTACTATGGGTACTATGTCTGACGCAATACTGATGGTAAGTAAATCGAGGTAGTGATATAGAATTGTTTCATCTATCCCATTGGTATGCGTGATGGCTTGCATAAGTTTAAACCCTACACCACAGCCCGATAATTCCTTAAATGGATATGCGCAATCTGGCCTTTTAGGATCTAATACGGCTATGGCATCGGGTAATATCGCTGGCGTATTGTGATGGTCGCAAACAATAAAATCGATTCCCTTACTTTTTGCCAAGGCTATTTTTTTATTGGCTTTCACACCACAATCTAGACTTACAATTAACGTATACTCGTTTTTTTCAGCCCACTCCACCCCTTGTCGTGAGACCCCATAGCCTTCCTTATATCGATCGGGTATATAATAGCCTACTTCTGGGTATAGTGTTTTTAAAAAATGATAAAACATAGTAACTGAAGTAGTACCATCTACATCATAATCACCATACACTAATATCTTTTCCTCATTAAATATTGCCTCGTTGATACGATCAACCGCCTTATCCATATCCTTCATTAAAAAAGGATCGTGAAGGCTATCTATAGTAGGTCTAAAAAATGATTTTGCATCTTCAAAATTTTCAATGCCCCTTTGCACTAAAATTGTGGCAATTACAGCATTTACATTAATGCTATTGGACAATGCACTAACTATTTCCTGATCTGGAACTGACTTATATACCCACTTTTTATCCATACATAAAAAAAGCAGTACCGAAGTACTGCTCTTAGTTATAGGTTATTATTGCAAAATTTATTCTCCTTCAGCAGCTCCGTCATCTGACATTACCCCTTCCAGAACATCTTTTATTGACACTCTCACACCATCTTTATAAGGCACAATCCAAGCATCTTTTACTCCCATTTCTCTTAAATACTTTTTAAAAGTATCTGCCTCCCAATAATCAGGAAACTGACCTAATGTGATTTTTTGTGTTCCATCTTCATCCGTTTCACCACTAAAATTTTCGTGATTTTCAAAATACTTTGAGAGGTCTTTATTTCTAAAAGCACCAATTTGCACTTTAAAAACTACCCCCATCATTACATTTCTAGATGACTCTACAGGTTTTGACGCTAATGCCGCTCTAGCTTCTCTAGCCTCTGCTTTCGCTTTTCCTAGGTCGCTTCGTAATTTAGCCATGTCATCTTCCAGCTCAGAAATTTTAGCTTCTTTATCACTAAGTCGAGATTGAAGATTGTTATTATCAGCTTCTAAACGTGCAATATCACCCTGAAATTGCTGATGCTCATCCACAAGTGTTTTAAAACTCTCAGGATCTTTACTATACGCTTTAGCGCGTTTTTTCCACTCTTTTTTTTCTTTTTTATCTAATTGAGCGTGAACTGAACCCACAAAAAATAAAGACAATAAAGAACAAACAAGTATCTTACTGTATTTTCTCATTTCAAAAAATTTATCCGTTAACTAGATTAATAGCGAAAAATTAAACAATATTATTGATAATATAAAATTTTAGCTTTTTAAACTCCCAATCATATCCCCTGGTTTTACCCACTCATCGAACTGATCGGCAGTAAGATACCCTAAATTTATAGCCTCTTCTTTTAGTGTGGTGCCCTTTTCATGTGCTGTTTTCGCTATTTTAGCAGCTTTTTCGTATCCAATATGAGTATTAAGTGCCGTTACAAGCATTAGCGAATTATTTACATGTTCTTTAATACTCGCATAATTAGGTTCTATGCCTACCGCACAATTATTTGTGAAAGACACACAAGCATCTCCAATTAATCTTGCAGATTGCAATAAGTTAAATGCCATCACAGGCTTAAAAACGTTTAATTCATAATGCCCTTGTGTTCCTCCAACAGAAATGGTGACATCATTCCCCATTACTTGTGCACACACCATGGTCATGGCTTCAGATTGAGTCGGGTTTACTTTTCCTGGCATAATAGACGATCCTGGCTCATTTGCAGGAATAATAATTTCACCGATACCAGAACGTGGTCCAGAAGCTAACATTCTAATGTCATTCGCAATTTTATTTAGTGAAACCGCCAATTGCTTTAATGCTCCATGTGTTTCTACAATTGCATCATGTGCTGCCAACGCCTCAAATTTATTTTCAGCCGTTATAAATGGAAGGCCTGTAAAATCAGCTATTTTTTTAGCTACTAGCACATCATATCCTTCAGGGGTGTTAATACCCGTACCTACAGCCGTGCCTCCTAACGCTAATTCCGACAGGTGATCCAATGTGTTTTTTAATGCCTTAATACCATGATTAAGTTGCGACACATACCCTGAGAATTCTTGACCAAGCGTAAGAGGAGTGGCGTCCATCAAATGTGTTCTTCCTATTTTTACCACATCCATATAGGCCTCTGATTTAGCTTTCAGAGTATCTCTCAACAGCGTTACCCCTGGAATAGTGTTCTCTACAACCATTTTATAACAAGCAATATGCATCCCTGTTGGATAAGTATCGTTCGATGATTGTGACTTATTAACATCATCATTAGGGTGAATTGTTGGTGTTCCTTCTCCCAATGTGTGACCTTCATTTACATGAGAACGATTAGAAATTACCTCATTACAATTCATGTTCGATTGGGTGCCAGAACCTGTCTGCCATACCACTAATGGAAACTGGTCATCAAGTTTTCCTTCTAATATTTCTTCACATACCTTGGAAATAAGATCCCTTTTGCTTTCTGAGAGTACCCCTAAATCGCAATTGGCATGTGCTGCTGCTTTTTTTAAGTACGCAAACCCATAAATAACCTCTAAAGGCATACTTGCTTCAGCGCCAATTTTAAAATTGTTTCTTGACCGCTCTGTCTGAGCTCCCCAATACTTATCGGCTGGCACTTTTACTTCGCCCATCGTATCTTTTTCGATTCTATATTCCATGATATGTGATTTTATATATTAGCTGAATATCGAAACCAAATTTATGAAAATATTGAACGTTTAGAGCCATCTTTTTGTCTTTTTAAATAGATTTTCCTTCTAATGTGTGTCATACAATATCTTTACAATATAAATCTGTTCGTTTACCGATTTGTAGCTGTCACTTACCGATATTCTTAAACATAACACCCCCTACTCAACGTATATTGGGGTACATAAAAACAAATAAAATCATGACAGAAAACAACGACAGCAAACGATTATGGCTTGGAATTATTTTTATAGTACTAGGTGGACTTTGGTTATTAAACAACTTAGACATTCCCTACTTTGAAGATTTAATTCCTCGTTATTTAATTTCATGGAAGTCAATCATAATAATTGTAGGAGCATTTCTGTTTTTTGGACGTGATAAAAAAGCACCAGGACTTATGTTGATGCTTGTAGGAGGGTTTTTTCTTTTAGATGAAATTTTCTGGTTAGATATCCATTTTTGGGAAGTGTTTTGGCCTACTGTTTTACTCTTTTTAGGAGGAACATTAATCCTAAAACGTGGACCAAGTGCAACGGTGGTTAAAGGCGACCCTGACTATATAGATGACTTAGCTGTGTTTGGCGGTGGAGAAAAAAAAGTGACAAGCCAGAGCTTTAGAGGAGGAAAAGTTACCGCCATATTCGGAGGTTCAAAAATAAACCTTACTCAAGCAGGTATTGCAGAAGGAACAACACCATTAATAGATGTATTTACCATGTTTGGCGGCACCGATATTGTTGTGCCAGAAGACTGGACAGTAAAAGTAGAAACGTCAGCCATATTTGGTGGATTTAACGACAAAAGAAAAAATGTTGTGAACGTAATAAATGACCCTAATAAAACATTAATAATAAAAGGGTTAGTGTTATTTGGCGGAGGAGAAGTGAAAAGCAAATAAACAAGCCCAACTTTTCTTGGTGTATTTACCTACTAGTAAATACACCAAGAAATAGTTATGATAATAAACAATAAACAAACGATAATGTTCTCTAAATCAATTATTTATTTATTATTTCCAACTATATTTTCTTCAATATCGGTTGAGACCGATTTTGAAAAAGAGAGAGAAATAAAAACTGAAAAGGTAAGCACACAACAGTTTGTTGAAAATGGAATAGAAAAAGTAACGGTGGCTTTAAAAGCTATTTCCATTGAAGAAATTACCACTTTCATCACTAATCTTGACA
>JAOULS010000051.1 GCA_029881895.1 Cyclobacteriaceae bacterium
CACACTTGAGGTAACTGCCTGAGTACTCGAAATACCTACTTCTAATGCCCCTCCTTGTGTATAATACCCTTTGTAAGAAGAAATTGAACTTATAAGGTAAGCGAAAACTACAGATTTTATTAATGCAAACTGAATAGTAAAAGGATTAAATCCATCTCGTATTCCATAAATAAAATCTTGTGGAGATATTATGTTTAGTAATACCCCCGCCAAATACCCACCTGTTAATGATAACACACCAGCAAAAATGACTAACAAAGGGTACATAATAATAGAGGCTACTATTTTGGGTAATACTAAATATGAACTTGAATTTATCCCCATCACTTCTAAAGCATCTATTTGTTCGGTAATGCGCATAGTGCCTAAATTGCCTGCAATACTGGAGCCTACTTTACCTGCGTAGATCACTGCGATGATGGTAGGAGCTAATTCCAACACGGTCATATCTCGCACCACTAATGAAATCACGTAGTCGGGAATAAATGGACTTACAAGGTTGTAGGCAGTTTGTAGTGTGGTTACCGCACCCATAAATGTTGCGACAATGCTTACAAGAATAATTGAGTTTACACCAATGAGAACGCATTCGTCTATGGTGAGTTTAAAATAAGTTCTGAACGATTCACGATTTGTGAATAGCGAACCCATAAACATGAAATACTTTCCTAGGTTATGAATAAATGCCAATAGTCTACAGTTTTATAATCATTTCTTCTTCTCTATCTTGCGTAAGATAACAGGTATAATCTTAAAGTTGAAATAACATATAGAAATAATGAATAAACGTATTGTAGTAACAGGTGGAACGAAAGGAATTGGAAGGGCTATTATAGAGAAATTTGCTGCTAATGGATTCGAAATTATAACATGTTCAAGAAATAATGATGATTTAGAGATATTAAAAAATAAAATTGAAAAACGTTATAATACCAAAGTTTACACTAAAATGCTGGATATTTCTAACAATAAAGAAGTAAATGATTTTGGTGCGTATGTGTTGTCGTTAGGAGGAGCAGACGTGCTAGTAAATAATGCTGGCGTTTTTATTCCTGGTCAGGTGCATGAAGAAGAAGAAGGGGTGCTGGAAAATATGATGAACACAAATTTATATAGTGCTTACCATCTTACACGAAAAATTATTCCAGAAATGATGAAACGTAAAAACGGACATGTATTTAATATCTGTTCTACTGCGAGTATTATGCCTTACGTAAATGGAGGGTCATATTGTATTTCTAAATATGCCCTATTGGGAATGACGAAAGTATTACGTGAAGAAATGAAAATACATGATGTAAAGGTGACAGCTATAATGCCAGGAGCTACATTTACCTCGAGTTGGGAGGGCGCTGATTTACCAGAAGATCGATTTATGAAAGCCGAAGATGTGGCAGAATCAGTATATGGAGCGTATCATTTATCTAAATCAGCGGTGATCGAAGAAATTATTATGCGCCCACAGTTGGGGGATATTTGAGTTGTAATTATTATCACTTTAAAGTCCATCTATATGACTCTAAAAATAGTTTCTATATTATTGCAGCTATAGTCAACGACTAAATACATAATCGTATCAACTGATATTTTAAAAATAATCTTAGACGGTTTGTCGTTAATTGAAATAATAGTGTATTTGAAAATTGTAACTACTAATTTATTTAGTGAACTTATTTCATATATCTTTGCACTTCTTATTTTAAAAGGATTGAAGTAAGTGATAATAAATTATATATAGAAAATTAAATAGTAGTTGAATGTCTGAAGTAAAAAAAGGAGACAAAGTAAAAGTGCATTATACGGGTCGTTTAACAGACGGAACAGTATTCGATTCCTCAGAAGGGAGAACACCATTAGAGTTTGAAGTAGGAGCAGGAATGATGATTGCTGGGTTTGATAGTGCCGTATTTGGAATGAAAGTAGGTGATAAAAAGACCACAGAAATTCCTGCAAAGGAAGCATATGGCGAGCGAAATCAAGAAATGATGTTTGATGTGCCTATTAGTGAGTTACCTGAAGAAATGACTCCTGAAGTAGGAATGCCTTTGGCAATGCAGCAACAAGATGGTACACCTGTACCTGTAACCATTACGGAAGTAAAAGGTGATATGGTTGTGATTGATGCAAATCACGAATTAGCAGGGAAAGACCTGATTTTTGATATTGAAATGGTCGAAATTGCTTAATAAAACACTTGTAATATAATAAAAGGGGCTAACTCATGATTTGAATTAGCCCCTTTTTTATATCGTAGTTCTTTTACTAATGACTACTTTCTTCTTGATTCTTTTTTGTTTTATTAGAATCCATAAAACCAATCGCTGCGGCAAATCCCATGATACATGCTACTATGGCTATAAATAGATTGGCACCGTCTCCTACATATTGTTCTAACATAATAATTAAATTTTGGTTATAGATTGCAACAACAAATCTAACTTATATTTCAATAAAACTAAAAATTTTGATTACATATTTATTGCCCATTGGGTAATTGAATAGATTTATTGACCATTCGCATGATAGAAATATCATTATCTACTAATGCTGAAATAGCGGAGAGTTTCACCCATTTTAAGGCTTTTGATTCATGATTAATGTGTAGGGGTTCTGATTTAGTTGCTTGAAAAAGGAATCGAATATCAAAATGAAAATGTTCTGGCTCATCTTTTCTTTCCGGTATGGTATGTATATCTAAGTCAAAAATAGTGTGGTTTGATAAGGCTATACTTTTTAGACCAGATTCTTCTAGGGCTTCCCGTTGAGCCACACGTTCTATTTGAGTATCACCATCAGCATGTCCGCCCAATTGAAGCCATTTATCTAGTTTCATGTGATGCGTCAATAGCGCATACTCTCTAGATTCATCTAATATCCAAGCCGAACCCGTTATATGTCCTGATAGCAACGATCTTTCAAAACACTCTTCGAAAGTAGTTATTAAATCTAGAAATTGCAGCCTAAACTCCATTTCTTCAGAATGGGGAGAAGTATATTCCTGAAGTTGAGAAATGAGTTGCTGTCTAGACATTTTTTATTCGATAATGATGTTTACCTTGTTGAGCTTTCCTTCTATTAGTGCATTGGTTTGTGCTGCACCTCCATCGTTGTTCAAATCTCCTTTTTCTACATATATATAGTATACTTTTGCTTCTAATTTCTTAAAAGTCACCTGTCCTTTTTCATTTGTGTTTAATGTTTCAGAAACTGGGTTTTCTTCATTTCTGTAATCATCCTCAGTACCATAAAGAGTCACTTCAGCTCCTTCGACATAAGAACCTACATCATCAAGTACTGTTATTTTTAAATTAGTAGGCAAAAAAGTAAACGAAAATAATGCTATTGAAAGGGTGAGTAATAAAGTAATTTGTTTCATGTTTTCTTTAATTATGGATTGATAATATAAAATGTGAAGATAGCGATATTATGAATTTCATGGTTTTAATATAAAGTTACCTAATTAATAATACTCCTCCACGCTGTTGTTTCGCCCCAGATTCTGGGTTGTTTTCATCGACATACCGCATTACATACGCATACGTTCCTGTAGGCAATGGTTTTGAAAAATCATCATTAAACCCTCCATTCCATACAAAATCAATATCATTAGAATGATAAACGATCTCTCCCCAACGGTTAAATATATGTACGGAAAAATTTTCTCTGGAAACAAACAAGTGGTAAATGGAAAAGGATTGATTTTCATTTACGTTACTATTTGGTCTGAAAGCATTTGGTGCAACAATTCTCGGTTGGCAATCTTCCACAATGTTTATGGTGTCCATTGTAACACAACCGAATGGGTTCGTCATTTCGGCTATAATCTTGCCAGGCACACCTACTTCTATTGTAAGCCCAGAAATGATGTATCCTGCTTGTCCGTTTAAAGAAGCTCCATTTTCATCATACCAATTTACAGTAATAAAATTGTTGTCTACCGTTAGCGAAGCTGTAGAGAAACCAGGACGAGGATCCTCGGGGCAAATGATGTGCTGAGGATTGAGTGTACTGGGGGTGATATCATTAAAAATTATCTCTATATCTTGGCTATAATCACAATTGGTGATACCGTCACCCAAAGCAGTAACGGTGTATGAGCCAGGTGCACCGAAGGTAATAGAAGTGGAGGTGACCTGAGTGTTCGCTGGGCCAGTTATAGTTACACCAGTCGATGAATTGGTGGTATAATCAACCGTAATAGAGGTAACCCCACATGCAGAAGCCTCCAAAGGTAAGGAGAGTTCTGTGTCAGGTGGGGCAGTCACTTCAATATCTGTAGTGAATTCAGAACATGCAGGGCTTGCGCCATCTTCTAGTTGTAAAGAATAGGTGGAAGCAGGAACATTAGGGATGGTGAAAATCATTGAAGTATTGGTGTCGTGTGTTCCGCTTCCATCAGGCAGCAATAACTGACCTGTATTTTGATCGAACAAATTATAAATGATAGTGTTATTGCCAGGAGTTCCTGTAAGTGATATGGTCAAAGAACCGCCTATACCATCACAATCGGTCGTTGTTGTGGTATAAGTGGATGAAAATTGAACAGGGTCATTAAGTGCTTGACTGATTACGGTACTACATCCATTAGTATCGGTTATGATGACATTATACGCTCCTGATGATAGCGAATCTACGGTGATAGTGGTAGGACTTGTCAGATTTGTGCCTGATGAACTCACAGGGCCAAGTACTGAGTAATTAAAAAGTCCACTTGTAGTGATATTTACATCAAATGATCCATTTGCATCTCCACAAGCACCTGTTACATCCACTATGTTTTCGATAGTAAATGCAGGAGGGGTATAAATTTCAAATGGCATTATTAATCTAACGTCAGGGCTATTAATGCAATGATTATAAATTAGTACTGTAGTAGTATAAGTGCCAGGTTCAGTTATGCCTGTAAAAGTTGGGTTCTGAATGGAAGAGGAAGCTATAACCACCCCATCACTATCGCGTACGATATTCCATCTAAACTCATCTATTGGGTCAGTACCAGTAGCGGTGAAATTTAATATATCTCCAGGACAACCATTCATGACGGTCATGGTAGGAGTTAGTGCTGGAGTGGAAATATTTTGAATAAAATTTGGTAATCCTAATGTACTTTGTGTCCCTCCTGAAAGAGCAAAAGGAGTTAATGAAGGATCGATAATCGAATTCTGAGTAGTGTCCTCATTAACGATAATCGTACCTAATTGATTGGAGTTGTTTATGGCGACATACACTTGACCATCAGGGCCAACCTGAATAGCGCCTACTTGCTGACCACTAATGTCTAATGATTGACGGAAATGAGGATTGTCTAAAGAATCGAAAAAATATTCAAAAATTTGCGAATTCCCTCCATCTATTACCGAAGCAAAAAGCTTATTTCCTCCCGAAGAAGCTTCAATGCCATACACTTGGCCAATAGCACCATTTTTACTCATGTCAATTTGACGATAATTAGTTAAAATACCTGTGGTATCTACAAAATCAAATACCTCAAGATAATTTTCGTTTGGAGGGTTAGATGTCGCTACAATCAGTCGATTATTTACGCCTAACTCCATATAACCTTGCCCATACGTATCATTTGTAGAGGTATGAGAAATACCAATATTGGAATATACAGGTTGACCAATGCCACTCCCTGTCATGGGGTAAGCTCTAAATGTATTGTTTCCAAATTCATGAGCAATTAACCAATTATTACTGGCAGTAACACGCTCCGTACTAGGTGAAAAGATTAAGGTATTCTCTGAGATTAAAGCACCTGTACCGTTGTTTAATTTCAAATCAAAAACGGAGTATTTAAGTTGGTATGTATAGCTGCCATATAATTCCTCTGTAGTAAAAATGTAATACAGGGTTTCATCACCCACAAAAGGTACAATAATAGATGATTGAGTGGCATCTTGTGCTCCTCCTATTCCTTTATTAGTAATTTGAGTGTGCTCTTTATCATATACATTTACGCCATCAGTATAAAGAATAATTTTTCCATTTCGATCACTAATAGCGGCACATCCTTCAATAGTATTCATTTGACTATCTCCAATTGGAATAGCACCATTATTAAAGTCAATCCCAGCATTCTGCCCGAAATACCAAATATTAGCACGTTGTTCAGCCGCACCATATTCTTTTACATTTACACCTTGATAGGTAGAACAGCCACTGGCATCGCCCACCACTATATAATAATAGCCTGCTGAATCAGCAACTAACGTAGGGTTATCAGCAAAATTCACTAATTCACCCCCTGGCCCAAACCAGTTTAGAGAGGTGTAATTTCCGGTGATGTTCGCTGTAATTTTAGAATCTTGATTAGTATTGGTGCTATAAGGAGGTGGAAAATCTTCTGTACAAAAGGTAGTATCGGTAGTCATTGAAATTTGCACTTGAAAATCGGTAAGCGTCATCGTGCCTGAGGTGGTATAGATTTGCCCTCCAGATTCTACGGCTAAGTTTACTAATGGAGACAACTGACTTGGGTCGGTATAGGAATACATAGGAATTATACTTCCTGAAAAACCAATACCATCTCCAAAATCCCAAAACGCACGATCTACATTTACGGTATCACCAGTTACGTTTGTTAAAATGGGAGAAAAAATAACCTGACTATTCAAACAGCCTGAGTTAGGACTGAAATTTAGCGTTAGACCAAAATCATAAGGAGGAAGAAAGGTACTAAACTGTTGGGCTTGTAAATCCCTATTATTAAACACCCTTGATTGATAATTGAAACTTGGATTAGTGGCAATGCTATCAGAAGAAGAGATACTTCCTAAAAGATAGTTCCCTCCATTATTTTCTTGGTAAATATGGTAGATGCTATTATCAGGTGCTATTTGCAAACCATAGCTCCTGTAAATGTTGTTTGTAAATACAGGAAGTAATGAGTCATTGGTGATATCGTATTGATAAAGTGTAGCAACATCGCTTCCTATGGTGCCAAATCTTGAGAGGTAGAGCATATTCCCTCCATTCGACCACTCTGTGTCATAAATGGCTTCAGTAGCGAAATCAGTATTTGCCGTCCCAGGAATGGGAAATAGGTTGGACAAGCTACCAGTTGCTCGATCAAAATAGACCAATTCCACTTCTTCTCCTTGGCTTTGGGGCGATACAGCAAGTGTATCGCTTAATGTATTATGAGAGATGTTTGCAGCTACGGTGATGCCTCCTAGTGGGGTAACTATAGGAGTGCCTATACTCCCTGTACTATCTATAGGTAATACGATATAATTACTTGCTCCATTTTCATGAGTGATGAGCCAAAATCCATTTTCTGCCGCATTAGGAATGATAATCATTGCTTCAGAAGCATTTGTTATTCCAGTAGAAATATTTTTATTAATAAGAGAAACTTCACCCAAACTAGGTGCAGGAAAAATTGAGTTTCCAGAAGCACCCATGTTTACAATCGTATATTCTATAGTGCCAGAAGTAGCATAACTAGCTGTATTTGTAAATATAAAATATTGATCAGCAGTATTTGGGACATTGCATATAGCAACAGGTTGATTACCAGATGTGTTGGCATTTAACCCATTTCCATTTAGCATTAAATTATTAGTAGATTCATATACTCTATTTCCATCTGTGTAGAAAAATATAGAACCAGTATACCGGTCAGAAGCCGTTGCCGTACCTCCTAGATTAAGTGCAGTAATATCAACTCGATCTGGAGCGGATGTATTTTTGCTAAATTGCACCCCTTGACCTGAAGCCCCGAAATACCAGTTGTAATTTGAAAAGCCTTGAGAAAAACCTCCTGTACTGGAGATAAGTAAAAATAGGAACGAACAATAAAGAGTCTTTAATTTTTGCTTCATCTATAGTTATTTTTTAACCAATTTCATTAATGTTATGGTGGATTGGTTTTTTAAAATTCCACATCTAAATTAATACAATTAACGTAAAGTATTTGTTTAACGTGATAAAGTATCTAGAATTATTTTTCATTTAATAAAAGAAAATATAATTTTTATCGTTTTTAACTTAGTTCTCATTCAATAGCGTTTCAAATAATGAAATTAATTCCCTAATTTGCCATTTAAAAGTAAAACAATACCAATTGTTTGATTTAACAATTGTAACAGGAAACAAAAATCAAAATAACTCAATGCGTAAAGTACTTTTACTTAGTTTTCTGTTTATACTGTTTTATAGGGTTGAGGTAAGCGCCCAAGATCCTCAGTTTTCACAATTTTATGCAGCACCTCTTTATTTAAACCCAGCATTTGCAGGATCAACGGAATATACCCGAGTGGGGTTGAACTACCGTAATCAATGGCCTTCATTTGGCGCTCAATTTGTCACCTCGTCTGTCTATGCCGATCATTATTTAGAAGATTATAATAGTGGAATTGGGATGATGCTTACTTATGATAAAGAAGGTCTAGCGGGTAGGAGAATCTATAATGTAGGGTTTGTTTATTCATATCAAATGAGAATAAATGATTGGATTACGTTTCGACCTGGGGTGCAAGTATCGTACGCTCGGGTGGGGGTAAATCCGAGTGGATTGGTTTTTGGTGATCAAATTGATCCCAGTACAGGGATTGTAGTACCTACAACAGGAGAATCGTTGTCGATAGCTGGGGTGAATATGTTTGATTTGGGTTTTGGAGGGATGTTATATACAAAAGACATTTTCTTAGGTGCCTCGCTCCACCATGTCACAAAACCCAACCAGTCGATTAATGGAGGGGTTGATCCTTTACCTATGAAGATGTCAATACATGGTGGATATAAATATCGTTTTAATAATGGAACTATGGGAAGCGGACTATATGCCCGTCCTCAAGAACGAAGTCTAACCCCAACGGCTCAATATAAAAAACAAGGAGAGTTTAACCAAATGGATTTAGGGATGTACTTGACGCTTGAGCCAATAATATTTGGGATGTGGTACCGAGGATTACCTTTCAAAAAATTCAATGAATTAAGTAATAATGAGTCGATAGTCATGCTTATTGGTTTTGTGAAAAGAGGGAAAGATGATGTGCTAAACGTAGGGTATAGTTATGACTATACGATATCAGCACTCGGGGCTGGGAGTGGTGGAGCACATGAGTTTACCATTTCATATCAATGGTCGACTCGTGATCCGCGTAAACCCCCGAAACATGTAATGCAAATCCCTTGTCCAAATTTTTAAAAAATATAGTACGTATAAATAAATAAAAAATCATGAAAAAGGTAATAAGTTTTGTAATCATTCTTATCATTTTTAGTGCTTGTAATACAAATAACGAAGGTGAATCCGAAAAAATAGCTGAACAAGAAACGGAAAAAGCAGTAGTATCGGAAGATGGATTTTATGGTGAGGAAATTAACGAGGACGGAATCGTTGAGATGAGTGACTTTCTAGCTAAAATAGAAACAGAAGATTCTTTGGAAGTGAAAATAAAAGGAACGATCGAAAAAACATGTAAAATGAAAGGCTGCTGGATGACAGTGAAGACCAGTGAAGGAGAAACAATGCGAGTGAGTTTCAAAGATTATGGTTTCTTTGTTCCTAAGGAAGGTATGGAAGGTAAAGAAGTGATAATAGAAGGTGTTGCGAAGAAAAAATTAACGTCCGTTCAAGAATTGAAACATTTTGCTCAGGATGGAGGAGCGACAAAGAAAGAATTAGAAGCCATTACAGAGGATAGTGAAGAACTAACTTTTGTGGCTGATGGTGTTATTATAAAAGAAGTTAAATCGGCATCAAATCCAGAGTAACTGGTTGCGCCAAGACAAACACATTTAAGCATTTTTTGCTTTCTAAAAATACAATCAGTTTCCTTTTAAAGTGGTGGAGAGTATGTTAGTGAAAAATCATTTATAGAAGGTAGGAAATAGCATTGTATATCAGTAGTCTAATTTTTTTTAATGCGTTTGTTGTATCGTTGGCATTGATTTTGTGTTCTTATAAAGAATAATATTTATTTCTTCTTTTAGTACGTTTAAACATTCCGATAAACGTACTTCCTGAAAGGGAGGCAAACCCAGCGACTAATCCACCAACAAAACCTGTAATAGCGATTAGTATAATAGGAGTTACAGAGAAGACAGTAGCTATTTTGTCGGATAATATCTGCTCGTTGGCGAGGTCGATGAGGTAGGCTTTTGTACACCAAAGTAAGAAAATAGCGATAAATCCCTCGAAAAAGGAAGAGATGCCTTTTGTGTAGAGTACAGTACTAATTACAAAAGCAGCAATAGCGATAGTCCACCAAGGGAAGAAGGTTTGCAATAGCGCTGAAAATGCAACGATCAATATTATTTTTAATAGAAACCTCATTTTATTTTGATTGAAGAGTGATTTTGTTTTTAATATGTTCAGGACGATCCTCTGGGGTTGGCATGTAAATTAATTCCATGTATTCCCCGTTCCTCCATTGATTAATGAAATTATCGTAATAAGGACTTCCTGGATTGCCTGATTGACCACCAGGGAATACTCCCCATGCTTTCGGAGGGGTTGTCATTTCGATGATAAATCGTTGTGATGGACCATGGTTTGGTTTTGTTGAATTTATGGCGTCATCATGTCCATTAACTTGGATGTTCATATTGCTGAAGGGGACTATTTTAGCTAGGTGGATTACGCTAGTTGATTTATACTCCCCCCAAGTGTATGCTTTCCCATTTTCAGTTTCCCATTGTTTTAAGTGACTCACAGCATTTTCGAAAGCTATATTTATTATATCGGTCAAACTTTCTTTTTTTTCTGTAGAGATAATGTCAGTAAATTCATTAGCAGGAAAATGAGTGATGATATGAGTGGTCGTGAAATCACTAGGCCGATCCAAAGCCATTTTATCGTTCTTAAATTCATCCCAGAGTACATTCATAAATTCTTTCCACCAACGATTAAAAAGGGTAGGTGTCGTTGAAGTAGCCGTATATTGATAGTCCCAGCGCTTAAGAGCGTTGATGATGTCTTCATGCTCATGGTTGGTTACTAGACTGTCCAGAAAAACAGGAAGTACTTCTTCTGCCTTAATACTATATGCATCTTGGTGCATACTCATAAAGTCCTGAGGGGTGACATTGCTCATGCTGTCTAATAATCGATTTATTCTTCGATTGCGATAGGCTTCATTGCCTCCGTTATATACATAATATGGATATTGAGGGTCAACAGAATGTTGATTGGCAGAGCTAACATAGTTTCGTTTTGGGTTATATTGTGCAGCGTTATGTTGCATAGGAATGTAATCTCCCCATTCCATGTCAGGGTTTGAACCATCCATTAAAAACTTCCCTTGCCCTTTCCATTTTACAGGGTATTTTCCCTGAACGGTAAGTGCAATATCTCCGTTGGTATTTGCGTAAACTATATTTTGAGAAGGGGTCTCCCAGTTTTCAATGGCTTTTCGATATTCTGCGTAGTTTTGCGCCCTATTTAAGTCATGTATAGCCGTTTGTACATTCGATGGTTCATGTCCTGTCCAGCGTAATGCAAAATTGTTTTTTTCGTCAGACAAAAAAGTGTCATCATACACTACAGGGCCATGGTGAGTATAGGTGACTGTGTCAAAATAAGAAGGTTTTCCTCGGAGTTTGATCTCTTCAACCACTTTAGTGGTGGCAACCCAACTGCTATCATACCAATATTCAGTTTTAGAAGCATCTTTAAAAGTGATTTTATACCAATCACGAGTATCACGAGGAGCGTTTGTGTACCCCCAAGCAGAGTTTTCGTTAAACCCAATAGTAATTCCTAATGCTCCCGTGAACGTGTATCCATAAACATTAACATCGGGCGATTGAAGTTGCATAAGTATCCATAATGAGGGAAGATTTAACCCTAAATGTGTATCGTTGGCAAGGATAGGTTTGCCACTTTTGGTTTTTATTCCTGATACCGCCCAGTTGTTACTTCCATTGTCGGGGTCGGGTTTAGGCAACACTTCTTTTATTAGTGAGGAGGCAAACCCTTCTTCATGACTGCTAACTTCTAAAGGAGTGAATCCCCAAATAGAATCGGAAGGAATCACAGGGTCAATGCCTTCAAGCCACTCTGGAAACAGGAAATCAAATTTTTCCTGCCCTAGTAATTGAAGCGCATTTGTATTTTCTAAATCATTTTCCCAACCAGTAAGGTTGTCTATCATATACTCTAGAATAAGCGCAGATTTTAACGAAGTCCATTCTTCAGGCTGATAGTCTAATAATTTATATTCTATGGGGAAGTCTTTGTATTCTAATTGATTGATGTAGCTGTTTACGCCTTGAGCATAGGCATCTATGAGCTTGCCAATTTTTTTGTTGTTATACATTTCATGAAGAGTGTTTTTAGCACCAAAAACCATTCCTTTTCTTCGTTGAGCCCTGTCAAAATTAATTCCCTTTTCTCCAATCAATTCGGAAATACGACCTGCAGCAGCATGTGTTTGAAATTCCATTTGCCAAAGGCGCATCATGGCAATGGTGTATCCTTGTGCCATGTATAAGTCATGATTGTTTTTAGCAAATAGGTGAGGAATTTGGTTTTTGTCGAATACTATCTCAACACTTTCAGTAAGGCCATTAATATGAATTAATTTTTCGGCAGTATTTTCTTCTACATTTTCTGCATTTTGCCAAAAACCACAAAAAGGATCTAAAAATTTCCCAAGTGGAGGTACGGGGTTACCTGACACTACCAATCGGGTATTGAGAGTATAAAGTAGACTGATTGTAATTGCTGTGCTTATAATAAATTTTAAAAATTTCATAATATCATTTTTGACAGGACTTGAAAGTAGTAACAATTTATCAATTATCCTCAATAAAATAGTTTGAATAAAAGAGTGGTTTGGAAAAAGTAAAGTAACTATCTTTGGTCTTTAACGAATGGATAATATTTTTTTAACTAAATTTTTTTAACTGAATCATATCTAAGTGATTGATTTAATGCAAGATGTTGGCTGAAAAGGAATGGTATGTTTTCTACACTAGAAGTAGATGGGAGAAAAAAGTGAATAGTTTTTTACATGAAAATGGATTTGAAGCTTTTTTGCCTCTACATAAAGTGATGAGACAGTGGTCTGATAGAAAGAAGAAAGTAGAAGTTCCTTTATTTAACTCATATATTTTTGTTAAAACGAACAAAAATAAAATTTATGATGTATTACAAATCCCTGGAATTGTTAGAAGTTTAAAATATAATGGAGAGCCAGCCGTGCTTCATGATACAGAGTATCGTACTATCAAAAATTGGTTAGAAACGGGGTTGCCATTAGAAGTTGAACATTTGAATACTGAATTTCAACTTGGAGAAAGAGTGAAAGTGATAGGAGGTGTTTTTAATGGAGTGGTGGGAGAAGTTAGAAAAATTAGTGAAAACAGCTGTTGTATAGTACTAAAATCGATACAGCAAGTGCTAAAAGTAAATATTAGGAAAGAGTTGTTACTAGTAGAGTAATTGTAATTTACTCGTGTTAATGAAATTAGCTAAGTCTGAAATGGGACTGAAAGGGCGAAGCTGTATAGTGAGGGCTGTATTTTATTAATGTGCCAGTTCAACAAATTAACTTGACTAGCCGTCAGGCAGGCGAATCATCAAATCAACACATCAACAAATAAACCTAGCAATG
>JAOULS010000052.1 GCA_029881895.1 Cyclobacteriaceae bacterium
CATCTATGATGTTTTTAACCGTTTTTCCTCCGGGTTTATTTATATTATTCGACCCTCCTATTACAACAATACTTTTCGGAGCAATGAGTTCTGAATTAATCATTCTTTTTTTTGTAAAAGACATCATTCTTTGGGGAAGATAAAATGATATTAATCACTTTTCATCAGCTTTTTTATCAGACCTACTAGGTCTATTTTCTTTAACGGCTCTACCGAATGTAGTGGAAACATTGTATAAGTGGAGATTTCATCTTTCTACTAAATAATAGAAGAAAACGTTCAGTAATAGTTCCCAAATAACTATGGTCTGTTTGTGAGACACCATAGACTATTGTGTCTCACAAACAAGCGCTTTTAAATCCTTGAACTCGCATTACACACTACTAAGATGAAACTCTAAATAATAGTTGAAATTGATCGATATCGAATAATTTAATAGACAATCAAGTGTTCTTTTTTCATTATTCGAATTTAATCGCAATGTCCTCAGTATCATTAACGTAAAAGCATTTTCTTTTTTGATTAAATACTTATGTATAACTTTTATTTTGAATAAATAGTAGACTAATAAAATTATACATTAATTTAGCTTTTTTTAATTGCAAATTTTTCATACACAAATGATTAAATCAGTTATATTATTTATAGCGTTAAATCAAGTAACGCCAAGTGACACAGTTGAGTTTGTAAGTCCTGCCGAAATTATAATTCAAGGTACTGAGTTAGAAAAATCAGGTAATTATGAGAAAGCTGCTGAATTATACCTTACCGTATCGGAAAGTGATACCAGCTACGTTCAAGTACAATCTAAACTTATGTCTGCTTACAATTCATTAAAAAAATTCGATGAAGCAATTGTAATAGGTGAAAAGCTAAAAAATAGCATCAGTGATTTTCGAAACACTATTTACATTACTTTAGGGAATGCTTATTTGAACAAAGAAAACATAGTAAAAAGTAAAAACACATATAATGAAGGGCTAAAACTGTTTCCGAATAGTTACATTTTAATGTATAATTTAGGCATAGCATTTCACAGAAGTAAAGAATATGAAAAAGCTGTTGAATGTTTTCAAAAATCGCTGCACATCAACCCTTACTATTCTAGCAACCATTTAATGCTGGGTTACATATCAATGTTACAAGGACATATTACGAAGTCATTTTTGAGTTACATGACCTATTTAGCGATAAACCCTAGCAATAATGGAACGCTTATCTTTTTGAATAATTTAGCCAGCAATGGTGTAAGAAGTGAAGGATCGATAAAACCTTTTATCGACAATTCCGATTTCGAATATTACGATGATTTAATACGATCAAAAGCGGCTCTCGATAGTAGGTTTAAACAACGTGTGGACTTCAATGCTAACATTGTAAAGCAGTCTGAATTACTACTGTCAAAACTTAAATATGAGGAAAATTCAGATGATTTTTGGATGAAAAATTATGTGCCATTTTATACTACTTTGCAAAACAATGATTTGAGTGCCGCATTTATATATTATATTTTGAAATCAACTGACAATAAAGAAATACTTAATTGGCTTGAAAAACATGATAAAGAGAATTCTAGTTGGATTAGACTAATTAACAATGCGTTTTCAAAAAATAGAGATACAAGCTTCATTGATATTCTTGGTGTTAAAGATCACTACTCTAATTGGTTCTTCAATAACAATAGTTTAAGCGCTATCGGGAATCAGATTAGCGATGATGTTCGCATTGGCCCTTGGCAATTTTACAGTATAAATAATCAGCTCAACGCTACAGGAAAGTATAACGAAAAAGGTGAAAAAATTGGTGAATGGATTTTTTATCATGACAATGGGCAGACAAGTAGAAAGGAATATTATAATGACCACGGTCAACAAATTAAGCCCGCAATATATTATCATGAAAATGGCACTAGATCAATTATTGCCAATTATAATACGAATGATGAACTGGATGGTCAATTGGAATATTACTACAAATGTGGTCAAATTAAGGAAATAGTTCCTTATAAAAATGGGGTAAAGACAGGTAAGGGACAGGTTTTCTTTGAAAATGGAGATGTTAAAGTTGATTATTACTTAAAAGACTCAGAATTGGAAGGCGATCATATCTCCTATTACAAAAATGGACAAATAAGTAACCAGTATTCAATTGTATCTGGAAAAAGTAATGGCATGTATTATTCATATTACATGGACGGACAATTAGAAGAAGAAGGGAATTATGATAATGATTCACTCTCGGGAGAATGGGTTGGTTACCATCCAAATGGAAAAATTCGGTACAAAGGCACATTTTTAAAAGGCAAGAGAGTAGGTAAATGGATCGATTACCATACTAATGGCGAAATTAAAAATGCTATTAACTATGGTAATAAAGGCAAACGAAATGGAGAAAGCAACTATTTTAATGAATTTGGTATTCTATATAATACAGAAACATATAAAAATGATCGATTAATAAGTTACCAGTTCTTTGACGAACATAAAAACATTCTTCATCAGGCTCAAAATGACGAAGGAAATATGGAATACAAAAGCTTTTACTTTACAGGTGAAATTGATACCGAAGCAACACTTGTAAATGGAAAATTGAATGGGGAGTTAACAAAATACCACAAGAATGGGACTGTTTATAAAAAAGCAAATATGGTAGACGATAATTACCATGGTATTTATGAAGAGTTTTATCCTAATGGGCAAACCTACACGAAGTTTGGCTATGACAATGGTAAATTACATGGTTATTATAAATTGTATTTCAAAAATGGAGCTATCAATGCCCATGGTTGGTATTACAATGACCAACAAGAACAACTGTGGAAAATCTACTTCCCAGATGGATCACTCGATGAAGAGCGCTATTATATTTCTGGAAAACTAAATGGTAAGTATAAGGTATATGCACCTGAAGGTAAAATACAAAAGGTATTTGAATACGATGAGGATATCATTACCAGTATGGCTCAATATGACACATTGGGTAATATTTACCATGAACAAAAATATGAATATGGGAACGGAATTCGTACACTTAAAACAGTAGCGGGTGACACGCTATTTAAAGTAGATATCCAATGTGGAGAATTTGCATCTAATATCTACAATCTATATTCAAACGGCCAAACAGAAAGTCAGTTCGTACTCAAAAACGGTTTGTATCAGGGTGATTATTTAGGCTATTTAAGAAATGGTAAACTTGAGGCGAAAGGAAAGTATTTGAATAATGAACAAAATGGTTTATGGCAATGGTATCATTCCAACGGAGTGATTGCAAAAGAGTCTATGTATACTAGAGACCTCCTTGAAGGTGAAGTGAAAAATTATTATTATAATGGTCAGATCGAAATTTCATCCTTATATGCTGATGGTGAATTAACTGGCGCTAGAAAATATTTTGATCAATCTGGAGAACTTCAATTATTAAAAATATATAATAAAGGCGAGCTTGTTGCCTATGTAAATATTAAAACGAATGATACGATTGATTTTGATAGAAAAGGGAAATTTATACTTGAATCCTATTTTAAGAATGGAAAATTAGCTGCCACACAAAGTTATCTCAATGGAAGATTTGATGGTAATTCTTCATTCTACAATTCGAATGGCACTTTAATAGAAAGCACTAATCATAAAAACAGCTATATTGAAGGAGATTGGATAGAATATTACGCTAATGGAAATATTTTTGTAAAAACACCTTTTCAAAACGATTTGAAAAATGGTATTGAGCACGAATACTATGAAAATGGTGTTCTAAAACGCTCTTCACCTTATACAAATGATAAATTAAACGGTACAGAAATAGTATATAATACTAATGGCACTGTACAATCTAAAACATATTATTGGAATGGGGATATCTATTAATACGTATCTAAAGGCACTCCTCATAGGGGTATATTCGATCATTTGCATGAAATCTTATGCACAAATGAAACCCGATGAAGAATTTAATTACTACTCGGAAAGATATCCTGACGAAACAGCTGTATATCTCCAGAAAACTCAAAAAGTCGACTATTCTATTGTAAATGACACCATTGTAACAACCATTAAGGTGTATGAAGAACTCCTTCAATTAGGCGATAACAATGTTAGACATGCTAGTAATCAAGTGTTTTCTTCCACCTTTAGTACCGTTTCTGATTTAAAGGCATACACATTAGTTCCTGGCAAAAGGGATTATAAACGACATGATGTTGTAGCGTTTAAAGAGTCGTATGACAAGGACTCTTATGTTTTTTATGATGATACCAAAGAAATTAATTTCACCTATCCTGCTATGCAAAAAGGCGTTAAAACTGTATTGGAATACACAAAAAAAATAAAAGACCCTAAACTTATGGGAGTGTTCTTTTTTGATACATATATCCCTGTTGTAAAAGCAACCTACACGATCAATCATGACAGAGATATTACAGTAAATCCACAAGTACACAATGATAAGAACCTTACTATCATTACTAGCAAAAAAGAGATAACTGATCGATCAGAAATAACTTTTGTTTCTTCTGCTATTGATAAAATTAAATTTGACGTTAGAGCACCTTCTTACAGACACCTTGCTTCTTCAATATATAGCCCTGTTTCGTCTTACAAAATGAGTGATGGAGAAGTCAATGAAGTCATTTCTACCGCAAGTAACTTGCATCAATGGTATAGGACTTTTTTAAAAGATTTGCATAAGAACGATAATGCGCTGAATGAATTGGTAAAATCAATCATAACTCCTCAAGACTCTGTCATGGAAAAAGTGAAGAAGATTTATTACTGGGTTCAATCTAATATTAAATATATAGCTTTTGAAGATGGGATGAGAGGTTTGATCCCTCATGATGGTAATTATGTATTAAACAAAAGGTATGGTGATTGTAAAGATATGACGAGTATTATAGTGAGTATGCTTAGAGAAGCCAATATCAATGCTAATTACACATGGGTAGGTTCAAGAGATATTCCATACAAATATTCTGTAACTCCCTCTCCAATTACGGATAACCATATGATCGCTACTTTTACTCATCAAGGAACTACCTATTATCTCGATGCAACAGGTCAATATACTCCAATTGACTTCCCAACTAGTATGATACAGGGTAAAGAGTGTCTCATTTCTTTAGATGATGAATCGTTTATTATTAATGAGGTGCCAATCATTCCTAAAGAAAGAAATGTAATGACAGATAGTGTCAATATTACATTGAACAATGGAGTGGTATCAGGAAATGGATTTGTGAGTTTGACGGGCTATGCAAAAGTATTTAATACTTATAGATTGATAAATACAAATAAAAAAAGTACTGACGACTACGTTGAAAGACTCCTTGGAAAGGGGAATAATAAATTTGAAATTGACACCTATGAAGTGCATAATATAAGCAATCTATCCTCTCCTATCAATATCGACTATCAATTTAAAATATCAGATTATTATCGTCAAATTGGAGACAACATATATGTAAACCTACAGCTCGACAAAACCATGACGGATGCACTCATTCAAAACAGAACAGTACCTGTTAAAAATGAATACAAATACATCAATAGAAGTATTACAACATTAGCGATTCCAGAAGGGTTTCAAATTGCAGATATACCAGAAAATGTATCGAATCATGATGAGAACTTTGGATACAAAATTAATTATTACACAAACGAATCTGAAATAATTGTTGAAAAGGAGTTTTATGAAGATTATCTATCCTTAGAGCCGTCTGATTTTGATTCTTGGAATGACTTAATTTTAGATTATGCTAAAGCATGTAGAAAAGTTATCGCATTGGAAAAAATACCATAAATAAATGAACAATATAATTAAATTATCAGCTCTCGTATTAATAGCGAATCTATTATTCAGCCTAGCGACAAATGCCCAAGCGTATAAACCGTATCAGTGGGAAGAAAAGCGATCTATTTCAAAACTAAATGAAATTGAAGAAAACTACGGGCTTTATTTTATTAAAAAAACAGAACAATATCAATTTGTATATGACCCGGTTGACAATAAGTTAATTTGTTATATCACAAATCATGATATCATCAAAGTTAACAACGATGAGGCTTTGAGTAAAAGCAATCAGGTATATATTCCTATGAGAAATACCATTGAACTTACTGCCGTAAAGGCAAGATCCTTTGACACAGAGGGTAATGTGATTAATTTTGATGAAAATAATATCAAAGAATTAGAAGAAGATGAATCTGGCTATAAAATTTTGGCTATCGAAGGTGCTGTAGTTGGTGGAGAAATTGAGTATTACTATACTCGTAAAACTTCTGCACCGAACTTTATGACACGTTACTTTCAATTTTCAAACCCAATGAAAAGTTACTCATTTTCATTAGAGTGCCCCGACAATCTAGCATATGATTTTAAAATTTATAATCACAACGCTGAAATTGTAATGGCGGAAACTGACACGTCCAAACATGTAAACCTTTACACATTCAATTCCGAAAATATTCCAGCTTTATTTGAGGAAGGTTTTTCAGCCTATCAAAATAGTAAAAGAAGAATTGAATTTAAATTAGCCTACAATAGCAAGTCGGGCAAAGCAAGAATTAATACTTGGGGAGATGCCGGAAAGCCAATTTATAATTCAATTTATAACTTAACTGCTTCTGAACAAAAAGAACTAACAAAATTTATTAAAAAATTGAACTATTCAGGTGACCCTATTGATGTATTTAAAAGATACGAGCACTATATAAAAACAAATTATTTCTTTGAAGAAAATGGTGGAAATAATGCTTCTCAAATTGATTTCATTATCAAAAATAAATACGCAACATCAAAAGGATTTACAAAATTCTATGCTGGCATTCTGAATCATCTAGGTATTAAACACGAAATAGTTCTAGTATCTGATAAAAACAAAAAGGCTTTTGATCCTGAGTTTGATTCTTGGAATTACCTAGACGACTATCTGGTATATGTTAATGAAACTAAGCAGTTTCTATCACCGAAAATTACATCTTTCAGATTAGGCACTATATCTACTAGCTACTTGGATACTCAGGGATTATTTGTTCGACCTGAACAAATACAGAATTTCACTTATCCCATAGCACATATTGCTGACATTCCTGCTCCTTCGTACAAGGAGAATTTCGATAATATGGACATCAATGTTACCTTTTCTGATGATTTGGAAATAAATAAAATTGACTTGGTGAGAAGTTATACAGGTTATAGTGCTGATTATTATAAATATGCACTTTTATTATTAGAAGACGAAAAGAAAAAAGAAATGCTAGAAGAGGTTGTCAAGTACCTAGCACTTGATGCCGAAATTGAGAATGTAGAAGTTCAAGAAGCCAATACGGACTATCGTTTATGGAGAAAACCTTTTGTGGTTAAAGGTAATTTTAATACAAATAGTTATATAGAATTGGCAGGAGATATCATATTATTTAAAGCTGGTGAATTAATTGGTTTACAATCAGAATTGTATCAGGAGAAAGAAAGAGTAACACAAATTGTCAATGATTTTAATCGAGGGTATATACGTAAAATAAAAGTCACTATCCCTGATGGTTATACGATACAAAACCCTGAAGACCTTGTCATTAAAAAGCAAGTCTACGATAATGATCGTCTCATTTTTAATTTCGATTCTAGCTATTCGATCAATGGACAGGTGTTAGAAATTGAAATTGATGAGTATTATGATGAGATTTATTACCCTGTTGATAAATTTGAAGAATTCAGAGGGGTAATAAATGCAGCGGCCGATTGGAATAAAATTGTACTCGTCATGAAGAATTAACTATAATACAATTCAAGATAAAACTACCAAACGCACAACGTTTTTAGATTGGAAAGTACATAGCTTCATTAATTCAACCTATCTTATAAAGATAGATGAATCATGTTATTCTATCTAATGATTATTCAAATCACTTTTCAGATTTAACCACATACGTAAATAGATAATCATCGTTTTTGATGAAATGCACATCATACATTCCTTTAGCAGAAAAGGTATGATCAATACAATAGAACCCCTGCTCGTCTTTATAGACTACGGGATAAAAAGAATTCACTTTACCGCCATAACCAATTTCCATCTTTATTTTCTCTATTTCACTTCTTGACCTAAATCGAAAGGTTATCTTCTCCCCTTTTTTAACGGTTGGTTTAAATACAGACGGTGAATGGGGTACAATAGCATGACTTAAAGCATTTTTGTAAACCAAGGGCCGATGTAGAAACTCAATCAATGTGGGAGAATGATCCATTAAATTCCATTTTGGATCTAATGGATAGTGATTTTGTATAAAGAGAACCGGGTGTACTAAGAAATAAGCTTCACTAAATTCTTTGATAAACATAGACCTTTCTAAAGTAATTGAACCACTAGACCATGTAGCATCACATAAGTACCATTTGCTATTGAGTTTAACAGCATTCCATGTATGGTTTGGAATCCCTTCTCCATCAATATTGGCCTGTGCTGTACGACCATAACCATCAATCATTTTACACTCAATAGTAGCGAAATAAGCTAATTCCTTTATTAGATACGCATACCCTGTACATACCGTTTTATGTTCCTTCACGAGTTTATTGAATACTTTGGGACGAAAGCCTTCATTCCATTCTTCTAATTGTTCTGGGTCATCGTTGAGTTTCTCTCTCATTCTCTTATTTCTAGCATAGTAGCTATAATCATTGGCTATATTGTCACAAACCCATTTGTAGATAGCTCTGAATTTTTGAACATCAGTATTCAACGTTGAGGTTAATTTATGTGATAACTCATTCAAATTCGAAATTGAATGATTGGGATAGAGTGCGGCGATACTATCTGCTTTACTGAAATCGTGATGCGTAAAATCAGCTAACTGAGCAAACAATGGGCTGTAATTGCCCACTAATAGAAGTAAATAGCAAACTAAATGTCGTTTAAGATGCATTACCATATTAAAACCAAGACTTTATACGTAACCACAAGCTATTTTTTGATTGATACACTTCATTGAAAGCTACTTCGCCCATAAGTACTAAATCATCCATAATCATTTCCATCTTCAGGGCAACGTTTGCCATATCCTCTTTGCCAACTTTATATTCTTTTGTTTCCAGACCAATAAAACTGAATACCAGAACATCTCCTTCATTCACCACTAGTTTGAATTTTCCATCGAAATCGGTTATCGTTCCAGAGGTTGTCCCTTTAATCACTACATTAACACCTGGCAATGTTGAACCATCTTCTCCACTAACAACGACACCTTCGATTGTTCGGGAGGTTGTTATTGCACTTTCCTCAAGAATTGGTTGATTTTCAATTTGTACTGTTTGAGTCTTTGATTTTATGCTTTTAGCAAAACCGTTCTGTGTTAATAACAAAAGAGATAACCCCGCTATTCCCGTTTTAATAAACGACCAGCTAGCATTTCTATTATCATTCACAGGCAATGATAGAGAACGATTCACCTGATCATGTCGGAGCCTTCCACAAGTACTTCCAGTACTGTTACTAATGGACAACATGAGCTCTTTATCTGTCATGGTAGTAAAATCAACAACCTCCTTCTGGCATGAGCTACAAAAACCTCCAGTAGAAGTTGATTTAAAATTTTCCCAATTTTCGGAACAGGGCTTGCTTACAGATATTGTGTATTGCTTCTTCATACTTTTTATTTTTTTCTATAGGATGCGCAAATCTGATAGATTCCATAAAAGTATTTAATTTTTGTTGAAGTCATAAACGGTTAATTGGTAATAACGAAGGGGATAAATTTTCACTTGCATATAAGCAAGTATACTATGCAAAAAGTAATCTAAAGTCTTGGCAGAGGTAATCGTTATACCTAAAATCGATTATTGTACTGGTTGGTAGCCTGTCGAACTATGCGGCTCCTCTTACATCGTCTTCTAAGTTACGATACATATAGTACTGTAGCACTTCTTCAATGGCTATTTTCAACGCTGTGTTTATGGGAACAATTGTATTTCCCAATTGATAATCGACCTGGGAAAGGCGCATGTAATAATGTGTAAATACTGGAATTGGCAGACCATCAGCAACCATATTTTCTGCATTCTGAAAGGCTAAGGCTTGATCTTCTTTGATGATTTTACAAGTGGCCAAACGCAATTTTCCATATTTATCAGTATTGGCTCCATAGCCGAATAGCCTACAAATTAACCCTCTATATTCATAAGTACTGCAGTTGCCTTTTCCTTCTTCTAATAGACCAATGGGGTTGTAGTTATGGCATATTTTACTGGTTTTCTCAGCGAGTGCTTCTAACATTTCAAAAGCCTCTCCATTGATGTACAGTTGATAAGCCCAAGGCAGAAATTCAAGCGGAGAGGCATCTACTTGATTATGGGTGCAGCACCGTCCACAGTTAGATAAGCATTTTAGTTTAGTGGTTGACTGAAACGAGTTTATCTCTGAATCCAATTCTCCAAATAATGCTTCAATATCACTCACTTTTTTAGCTATCGACATATCATTTTTTAGCAAGGTAGTCTATAATAACTCATAAATCACATTTTAAATGAATACTTAATAGAATCAATACTTTATACCTTACGAAGGCTAAATTTATGTCAATCTGTTAAATATAAAGATTGCCACGGTATCCTGCCTGCTTTCCAATATAAAGGTGTAAAAGATTTTGTAAGGAATTTGATTTTGAGTAAGGCAAAAAGCGGAGTCATAGCATTGCTACGAGGAGCATTTTTCGATTAGCTGTAGCCGTTTCTTAGCATACACCTTAATTCATCCGTTTTTTAACCCTCAAACTCCTTAATAAACACAATAGCTATTGAAACTTTATATTTTACACCTGATTTTACTACCCAACTCTCCTCTAGAGATAATATATTGAAATATATTCCGTAAACATTTTTTATTCAAAGGTGACATTTTTACTAAATTCGTGTTCGAACCTTATATTTTATATTCGCTATGGCACCCAACATTCTAGAATACGTACAAGAACATTCTTCTCCACAATCATTACAGAAAGGACAAGGATTAGTTAAAAAGGTGCTTTCATTATCCTACAATGTTAATGCACGTGCTTATGATGCAAAGGTTCAAGGTAGTAAGGTCTATAATGTATTAATATCATGTGACAGCAATAATGTTCCCACAAATACATTTTGCAACTGTCCTTACGATTGGGGTGGGCTATGCAAGCATGAAATAGCTGTTTTTTAACCATGAGTAATTCGCCTGAAATACAAAAAAAAATCAAAAGCTCAACCAATGTAAAAAAACAAAAACAAACGCTATTACCTAATAATGAAGACCTAAGTGAAAATTCAATAAAAAAATTTATTTCTGAAAGTCATATTCGTAATGCTCAAAAAACGCAATGGGAAGTGAGCATCGATGAATTTGATGGACCTAACAGCATGGTTATATCTCTTGAAAATAGAGGGTATTGGAATGATGAATTTGAATCAATAAAATTTAATCGAGTAGATCAGGGTGTCGAAGTAAATTGCAGTTGTAATCTCCAAAAAGCTACATTTTGCGAGCATGTTGCCTTTATTCTTGACCATTTTATAAATGTTGTAAATAATCCATCTTTCCTACGACTTATTAAGCCCAATTTTTACCAAAAACAACTTGACAAGGCTTTAGATGCTTATGGTATTCAAAAAAGTAACACCAAAACAGAAGCAATTAAAATAGTAGCTCAAAATGGTCAATTAAGCTATTCTTTGTCTAAAAGATATCAAGGGTTTACTCCAGTTGTGGGAGTACTAGGTGATAAGTTTAGCAACTATTTTAAAGAGCATATTTTTGCTACCAATAGTGATGAATTTCAACGCTCTACAATTGTAGATACAACTACGCTATCCGAAAATATTGGCGTTGTTAATTACTTAAAAAAACAATCATATAGTTGATGGAAAAACTACAAACACCAAATACTATGCCCTATATGCTCGTCTAAACAATAAACGTTCGTAAAGTGTATCAATGGGCTTTAGCAAAAATGCAATCACTATTTTTGATGCTATACCTAGGTATTCATTCTTGCTGTATTCTTCAATGAGAGGTTCTAAAAACACTTCGGTTAAGATCACCAATACTACCACAGTAGCAATACTGAAAAACAATGCTTTGCGCGAAACTTTAATACGTGCCAATTCCGACAATGTATCCTTAAGTTCAATGTGTTTCGTCTCAATTTCTTGGTGCTGATCCGCAATGAGCTTGTTTTTTATTTGAAATATGTTCTTACTCTGCTGATCATGAATTTTGCTTTTCAGATCATTGTACAGATGAAAGTACCTAAGTGCTTCAGCATGATCTTGCTTTTTTTCGTGTAACGCAGCGCATTGTTCATAAAAATGAAGCTTTTTGGAAGGCACATCATACTTATCAACAAGAAGAGCCGCTTCATCGAGTATTTCTTTAGCTTCTTTCAAATTATTCAATGCAATGGCACATTCTCCCTTGTAAATAAGGCTAGTGGTGTATGCGTCTTCTAAGTGAGCTTTTTTGCGTATACCAGCACTTTTTTCAAAATAGGTAAGCGCTTTTTGAGGTTCATTGATATATAGAATTCCAAAATCACATAGCACTCGTGCTCGTTCTGCTTCAGATATACCTTCTACTTCCATTGCAGTACGTAAGAAACCTTCTGCTTTCTCCTTATCACCCATTTCATTATAACAATTCCCAAGTGCATCGTTCACTCTAAATCGAGCGGTAGAAATGGCTATATTATTTATCGACTCCATCACCGATTTTGCCTTTAAATAGTAATTAGTAGCTTCTTGGAGTTCTCCAATATAGATATGAATCTCGCCTAACATACGATATATAAAAATATGCCATGTTTCAGCAGTATCTGACGCATCAATTAGCTGCACAGCTTTAAGACAATCTTCCATGGTTTTATCTATCATTCCCAAACTACGATAAGCGACTCCTCTTCCCATATACCCAGCTCCTTTAATTTTACTAAAAAGTGCTGTGTCATCACAGTAATCAAACATCTTGTTAAATTCATCAAGTGCTTCCTTAGGCTTGGTAAGAAAAAAGAAACTAAACCCCGTGACAATATAATACAAGGCATCGGCCGTTTTGAAAGAGCCTCGCCATAGATTAAGTACATTGATTATCTTATTTTGGTAATAATCAATCCAACTTGTTTCACTTGAAGAAATAAGATTGGTGTAGTTCATCACCAAATCATATAACTTAGTATCATCCTTTGTAGCTGATATAAGTAATTGGTTTACAAGATCTTGCTGTTCTGTAATTAAATTTGTGTTTTTCATTATATACTATCTATCATTTTAAGATATATACAATTGCTCAATTTTTCTAATTTTAACCATATCTGTTTTTCGATTAGTTGTAAATACAAAAATTAGAAACTGCCACAGTTTTCACAGCTCAAAGGTCGTGTAAAAAACTTCGCAGTGATAATAATTTAGGTTTAAATATATATTTTAGCACCGTACTCAGTTTAAAAAGGAAACTAATGACTAGCGAAACAATAAACGATTCAAAAATACTTTGGGAGTATCAACATGTTCATCACAAAGTGAGTGAAGCAGATTGCATTTTTGTGTTGGGCA
>JAOULS010000053.1 GCA_029881895.1 Cyclobacteriaceae bacterium
AATGAGGTAGTTTCTTTTAATGAAAAAAATGAAATTTTGTTAAATGGATTTTTTCAATTGTTAGAAGATCAAAATGACAATTATTGGTTTACCTATGGAAAAGGCGTAGTACAAATAAAAAAGGAAGATTTATTTAATTTAACAATATCAGATACCAGTAATGTTATTCCATATACCTATTATGGTAAAGGTGATGGCATGAGAAGTGGCGAAATTACAGGTCCTTCTACTTCTTCTATTTCGGGAGATGGGAGCCTTTGGTTTTGTACATTTAACGGGGTATCTGTTTTGAATACAAACGCTATAGAAATTAATAATTATTCTACTCCTGTTAAAATTGAAACCTTTAAAACAGACACAGAACTTATTGATGTTTTTTCTAGGAATAAAGTAGAAATTCCAGCAGGTAATAATCGAATCGATATTGAATTTACTGGGTTGAGCTATGCAGAACCAACTAGTATTAATTTTAAATATAAGCTAGAAGGATTTGATGAAGAATGGATTGAGTCGGGAGGAGAACGTAAAACTAGCTACACCAACCTATCGCCAGGACGTTATATTTTTAAAGTAAAAGCATCAAATAGTGATGGCATTTGGAGTGAAGATGAGGATGAACTGGAAATAATAAAAGTTCCATTTTTTTATGAAATTTTATGGGTACAAATACTTTTTATTTTTGTTGTTGCTGGGTTTACAGTTTACTTGGCTAGAAAAAGAGCAAATTTTCTAAAAAACATAAACTTAAAATTATCTAGAACGGTTGAAGAGCGAACTAAAGAATTAAAAGAAAAGAACAATAGCCTTGATGTAACCGTGAAAAAACTTGAAGTTTCAAATAGGGACCTTCAACGTTTTGCATACATCGCTTCACATGATTTAAAGTCTCCTTTAAGAGGAATATCAATGATGACTGAGTTTATTGCTGCTGATAATGAGGATCAGCTAGATGAAAATGGGAAAACTCAATTAGCATTACTTAAATCTAGAGTGAAAATAATGAGTGATTTAATTGACGGAATATTAGCCTATTCAAGAGCTGGAGTTTTGGTCGAAAATAGAAAGAAAATTGACCTTAATGAAATCATTCAATTAACGTTAGATTTAATATCACCTCCTGATCATATTAATATTCAAATTATAGGCGAACTTCCTACAATAGAGGAAGATGATGTGGCAATTCAACAACTTTTTCAAAATTTACTTACCAATGCTATTAAGTTTAATGACAAGCCAAAAGGTGAAATAAAAATCGGTTATTCTGATAATGAAACTTTTCATGAATTTTATATCTCGGATAATGGATCTGGTATTAATGAAAGAGATTTCGAAAAAATATTCACTATTTTTCAAGTAGCACATACTATTGATAACATAGAAAGTACTGGAATTGGATTGTCAATTGTTAAAAAAATAATAGAAGCACTGGATGGGGAAATTCGTGTAGAATCAGAACTTAAAAAAGGAACTACATTTATTTTTTCGTGGCCTAAAAGATGATGATTTTTTGATATTTAATTTCTTATAAAGGGCTTTCGTTTACATGAAGATTAATGGCACTTAGTATAATAGCACAAGCTGTTTTTATTTCGTTTTCATTTATAGTGAGTGGAGGGGCAATTCGGAAAGCATGTGGGTTGGAGAGAAACCAATAACAAATTACACCATTATCAATACAGGTTTTAACAATCTTGTTTACTAGTTCAGCCGATTCAAATTCAATAGCAAACAGCAATCCTTTTCGTCTAATTTCTATAATAGAATGGTGGTGTAGTAACTTTTCTATAAGCTTTCCCTTTTCTTCAACAGTTTCAAGCAAATTTTCTTCTTGAATAACCTCAATTGTTGCCAAACTTGCCGCACAACATACTGGGTTTCCACCAAAAGTGGTAATATGGCCTAGTTCTGGCATATAGGAAAGAGTATTCATGACGGTTTTATTGGCTGCAAAGCAGCCAATTGGCAAACCACCACCCATTGCCTTGGCCATAGTAAGTATATCAGGCACTATATTAAAATGTTCAAATGCCCAAAAAGAACCAGTACGTCCAAAGCCAGTTTGTATTTCATCCATTATTAATAAAGCACCAGTATCATCACATCGCTTTCTTAACGCTTTCATATATTTATTAGAAGGAATTTGTACTCCAGCATCTCCTTGAATCGTCTCTATTATAACTCCAGCAGTTTTACTAGTAATCAGCGTTAGATCTTTTTCTTTATTGAATTCAATAAACTTAATATTGGGAAGAAGTGGGCGAAATGAATTTTTTTTGATTTCATTCCCTGATACACTTAATGAACCATGTGTATTGCCATGATAAGAGTTGTTAAATGAAATAATTTCTGTTCTTTGTGTATATCTTTTTGCTAATTTTAGAGCCGCTTCATTTGCTTCTGTACCAGAGTTTACAAAATAAAAACTATTAATATTTTTCGGTGTAATTTTATTTAATTTTTCAGCAAGTTGGTTAGGGGTCGACTGGATATATTCTCCGTAAACCATTACATGCATATGCTTGTCTAATTGTTCTTTTATGGCTGTAATTACTTTTGGGTGCCTATGCCCGATATTGCTTACTCCAATTCCAGAAATAAAATCAATGTATTTTTTGCCAGATGGTGAAAAGAGATAAACTCCCTCGGCTTTAGAAATAGAAATACCTAAAGGGTGTGGGGAGGTTTGAGCGAGATGATTATAAAAAATAGCAATATCTGTACTCATGAATATTAAAACACCTTGAAATCAACTCTTCTATCTAATTGTTTGTCATTCGCTAATGCATCGTTAGCCGCAGAGTGTTCCTCTCCATATCCTATTACTGAAATATTATCATCAGACACTCCCATGTCTAGCATAAGCTCTCTAATTCGCTCTACTCTTCTTATCGATAATTTTACATTGTGCTCAGATTGACCACTAGCATCAGTATGACCTTCAATAAGTAGATGTTTCCCTTGTAATGCATACTCTACAGCCACTAAAAATGGATCCATATCTACAAAGGCAAATTCTTCTTGATTGACAACAAAATATAGAGGTTCAAGTTCTATAGGTGTTTCGTTTTCAAAATTTGCAAGATGTTTTTCAACTTCTCTTCTTATTTGTTCATGTTTTTCAGAAGTGGGTTCAGGCAAATTGTTTTGTTTTAACACTTCATCTTCAATTTGATGTTTTTCGTCAATATTCAAGTTTTCAATAGGTTTGCGTTGTTTAACATGTACGGTTCGCGATGAAGTAGTAGGGTCATTGTTGTAGGGATCGAAACTTGGGGCGCCTCCTTCTGAATAGGTTTGCTTTTTAGCGGTTACTATATGGGGCTTAGACCGATGAGGCTTCCTTTTGTTTTTTTCTATTAGTCTACATATGCTTTCTGGCTTTACTATTGCTTTCTTATACCTCCATTTATTTTGTTTTCTACTCTGACTTTCATATCGTTTTTGTGCAATAGAAGTATTTGTAAGTGCTGAATTTAGTAATAGCACTAATACAAAAAATATAAATAATGAATATGGTTTTTTATAACCCATACTGAAAAAAGACTTAAAATTTTTGCTCTAAAATTACGTTTTCAAACCTAATGATCTGAAAACAAGTCATAAAAGTAAACAAATTTAAGATTTTTACTAATTCTTAAGAATTGTAAACTCTACTCTTCTGTTTAGTTTTCTTGTTTCTTCTGATAAATTACTAGCTATAGGTTTAGAACTTCCGTATCCTTTAGTTTGCAATCTTGAGGAAGCTATTCCCTTGCTAACTAAATATTTTTTCACTGATTCTACTCTATTTAACGAGAGTTCGATGTTTAATTGATTAGAACTGCCAGAATTATCTGTATGCCCACCTAATTCTATTTCTAGATCATTGTTTTTGTTCAGTATATCCACTAGACGGTTTAGCGTAGGGTAAGAGGTAGCTAATAAATTATATTTCCCTCTGTTAAAAAAAACATTGTTTAGTTGTATGATTTGACCAACTTCTATTGGAGTAAGGAATAAATCTTTTTCAACTTCTTCGTATTTGTGAATAGTGCTTAAATCTATATTTTCTTCAACAGCCATATGACCTGAGGCATTAGCTCTAAACCCATATTTTTTGCCAGCTTGCAAAATAATGTTATATTTCCCGTCTTCTGGGTTTGAGTGAGCAATACCCAGTTCTTTTCCAGTTTCTAAATCTTCAAATCGCACTTCACATTCAATCGGATTATTCGTTTTTGCATCATAAACATACCCAAATATCATTAATACAGGGTCGGGTTTAAATTCATGATGTAATTTTATCCTAAAAATATCGCGTTGATCGTTTTCCATAGAAACAAAATAGGCATATTCTCCAGCAGCATCAATAGTGAAATAGGCATCTAATCCAGCAGTATTTATGGATGTTCCTAAATTGATTGGGTCAGACCAATTTTGCCAAGTTTCATCAAGTCTTTTAGCATAAAATATATCACTATTTCCAATACTATTATGTCCTTCCGAAGCGAAATAAAGGGTTTTTCCATCTGAAGCTAAAAATGGAGAAAACTCAGCTTTTGATGTGTTGATCGCATTTCCTAAATTAACGGGAGTACCCCATGAGTTGTCTGGCTGATGAAAACTAACATATAAATCTTGATCCCCTTTACTGTCATCTCTATCTACTGCTAGTAATAAAAATTTATTGTCACTTGTGAGTTGATAATCTTCATATTCACTATAATTTTGAAAATCTTTTATATATAGTCGAATGGGTGATGACCATCCCATTTTTGTTCTTCTAGATAGTAATGCTCCCGATATTTCTTCATCATAAATATTTCCATTAAAGATTAAGACTGTATTCCCATCTCCTGAAACAGAGTTGATGCCATTGGCATACTTATCATTTAAAGGAGGACCTATGTTTGAAGCCGCTGACCATTGGTTATTTATGTATTTTGAAAAATAGATGTCTTGATCATCTTTCTCCCCTTTTATATTTAATGGATGATTTTGACGACAAAAGTAAAGCGTTTTTCCATCTGAACTGATAATAGGTTTTACTTCATGGAAAGGCGTGTTAATGTTTTGACCTAATTGCTCTTTTTCACTATCAAAAGAAATTATTTGGCAGTAGGTAGTAGTATTTGTTATAAAAAAACAAAATATAACAAAAACACTTTGTAATAAAATCCTCATACTCAATATTTAAAGTCGAAAAATACACAACATTTCACAAAATAAAAAGAGTAAATAGTGCAAGTTGCAGTAATGACTTAAATATTTTTGATGATCAGGACAATGTTTCTTGGAGTACTATTCGAACCATCATGTTAATCAATTTTTACAAATAGCTTAAGTTGGATGACAGCAACACTATAAATTAGACAATCAATTTGTCAAATAAATTTAAGTTATAGCGGTGAAGGTGGACATTGTAATTGTGTAACTCAAGACTAGCTTATAGATACTTCATTCACATTTCTTCTCTAAAATCATTTATAATGTCATTGAAATTTAATTGATTGATTTGTGTTTTTTTTTGTAAAAAAGTTAGTATATTACAGTATAAATTCAAAAAAGCATGATAAAAGCTAATTTATATATTAGTGCACTTGTATTATTTGTTTTATTATTTGGTGCATGTATTGAAGAAAACACTTTTGGAGTTGGCTCGGTAGAGGGTTATAAACCAGTCTATGCCGATTCGTTTCAAAAAGAAGTGCTTTTCTTGGGACCTAGAAATATAGAGTCGCCAGGGAAGATTTACGTTTATGGAAATTTCTTATTCGTAAATGAATTATCAAATGGGGTTCATGTTATAAACAACTCAGACCCATCTAACCCTATAAACATGGCATACATTCAAATCCCTGGGAATGTAGATATTGCAGTACGAGACTATGTTTTGTATGCAGATAATTATACCGATTTAGTGGCAATTGACATTAGTGATTTGAACAACCCAAAAGTATGTGACCGTGAAATGGATGTGTTTCGTGTTCATAGTAATTATCCTAATATGTTCGGAATCTACTTTGAGTGTGTAGATGAGTCGAAAGGAGTTGTGACTGGCTGGGAGCCAGCAACAATTATAGACCCTAAATGTTCTAGATAATGAAAAAAATAAATGGATTACGTAGTATATGGGTGGTTTTGATTTTGAGCGCTTGTGGTGGCGATGAAGCTTCTTTTATATCACCAATAAGTAGTACTTCTGGTCAAGGAGGATCGTTGGCTCGTTTTGCAATTGGTGGCAATCACTTGTATACCATAAATGATTTTTCCATAAAAATATTCGATGTCTCAGGACGAACCGACATAGTGTATAAAAAAGATGTTGATGTAGGTTTTGGAATAGAGACGTTGTTTCCTGTAGGTCAGAATTTATTTATTGGAGCACAAGATGGTATGTATATTTATGATATCACATCCCCTGATTCTCCTCAACAATTATCATATTACAGTCATTTCGTTTCATGCGATCCTGTTGTAGTTCAGGACAATCTTGCCTATGTTACGTTGAGAGTTAGTGAATGTCGCCCCTCTCAAAGTTGGGATGCACTAGAAATTATTGATATAAGCAATTTATCAAATCCAATTCAAATAAGTAGTTATCCCTTAGATAGTCCTTATGGGCTAGGAATTAGTGGAAATACACTTTTTATTTGTGAAGGAAATAATGGCTTAAAAGTCCTTGATGTGTCGGATCCAAGAAACATTAAAGTGATAACACAATTTTCAGGTATTCATGCGTACGATGTTATACCTACACAACAAATATTGATTGTTACGGGCAATACAGGTATACGACAATACGATTTTAGCGACCCTCAGAATATTACATTGATAAGCGAACTTTACTCAATCCCTGGATAAAATGAAAAAATTAACGCTTATTATATTATGTGTGTTACCGTTGGTAGCAACCGCCCAAGATTCACTTGTAGTAGTAAATAGCACTCAAGATTCTATTGTCCTTTCTAGACAGGATTTGCTGAAAATATTAAGAAACGATTCATTAAGAACACAAAATAGTAATAATGAAGAAGTTGAAAAGATAAATTATGTTATACCCAAATTAACAATAAAAATTAGTCCGTTACACTTTGTAAGCGATCATCCATTTAATCTATTCCCAAGCTATAATATTGGAATAGAACACCGATTGAAAAAAGAATCGAACAGTCTTTATCATGAAGTAGGTGTGATTGGGCATAGAGCCGGGATAAGCCCTGAAAAAATATTGTCCTACTTAACCAATTCTGAAATTGGAACTTTCAGGAATGATGAGGTAATTAGTAATATAGGGTTTAGAGTTAGGGAACAAATTCGGAGTTATTTTTTTAGGGGAGAAAAGGTGTTTATATTTTTAGGAGCAGAAGCTAGTTATTTTTACCAAGATACTGAAGTGGGTGAATGGGCATGGATTAATGACCAATTTGGAGGGTATGAAAGGTATATTATCTATAACCAAATAAGAAAAAATATTGGAATAAACCCTGTATTTGGTTTTTCTTATTTTTCTAAAAAAGAAGAATCTTCGAAATCTAAAAAACGATTATCAGCTGATCTTTATTTTGGTTTTGGATTTAACTTTGTCGTTAAAGAGAATAGAAATGTGCCATCAGGTGTATCGACTTGGTTCGATAGTGGGTTGTATATTTTTGATGATTTTAGTGGAAATAATACAGATGGTCGTTTTTTTACGCCAAATATCACGCTAGGGTTTAAAGTAGGATATATTATTTCAAAATAAATTCTCACTCTTATTCTTTTAGTTAAGAAATATTCCCTTTCTTTGTAGTACTTATCCAGAAAGACGGAGGGAATGGGCCCTTTGATGTCTTAGCAACCTTGACTAACTCGGTGCTAACTCCCTTCTCATTTCGATTTTTTTTGGATTGAGAAAAGATAAGTCACAATGACTCACCTCATTGCTCTTTCTGGACAACTTTTAAAAACCAGAAAGAGTGAGTACAATTCAAGAGATACTAAAAAAACGAATATTAGTGCTAGATGGTGCCATGGGCACCATGATACAGCGATATTCACTGGAAGAAGTAGATTTCAGAAATGAATCGCTAGAGAAATTCACTACACCATTGAAGGGAAACAATGATCTCTTATCGATTACACGCCCTACAATTATTAAAGATATTCATGAAGAATATTTAAAAGCAGGTGCAGACATTATTGAAACCAATACATTTAGCGGTACTTCCATAGCTCAGGCCGATTATGGTCTACAAGAATTTGTCTATGCCATTAACTATGAGTCGGCAAAAATAGCAAAAGAAGCTGCTATGAAGTACACAGAGATAACCCCTGATAAACCTCGCTTTGTAGCAGGGTCTATTGGGCCAACGAATCGCACAGCCTCTTTATCTCCTGATGTAAACCGCCCAGGTTTTAGAGCGATAAGTTTTGATGAATTAGTAGTTGCTTATAAAGAGCAAGTAGAGGCATTGATTGAAGGAGGAGTAGATATACTGTTGGTTGAAACAGTATTCGATACACTTAATGCTAAAGCAGCACTTTTTGCTATTTCGGAAGTGTTTGAGAAGAATGGTAGTGAATTGCCAATCATGGTGTCTGGTACAATTACCGATGCAAGTGGGCGTACATTGTCAGGCCAAACAGCCAATGCATTCTTAATATCAATTTCGCACATGCCATTATTGAGTGTTGGATTCAATTGTGCATTAGGTGCAAAACAATTACGTCCGCATTTGCAAACAATAAGTGAAAATGCTCCTTTTTTCACGAGTGCACATCCAAATGCAGGTCTGCCTAACGAATTTGGTGAATATGATGAAACTCCTGAGGTAATGGGAAATCAAATTGAGGAGTTTCTAAATGAAGGTTTAGTGAATATTATTGGTGGGTGTTGTGGAACTAATCCAGATCATATAAAAGTGATTGCTGATTTAGCTAAAAAACATAAGCCTCGACAGAAATTGAATAGTTGATGGCTGATAGATAATGGACTATTAATGTAAATATATTTATCATTTACAACATGAAATAAATATGGCCTTTAAGTTTGAAAAATTAAATGTGTGGAAGCGAGCAGTTGAGTTATCTAATCAAGTAGATATTTTAACTAAGAAATTTCCGAAAGAAGAGGTTTATATACTTACTTCTCAAATGAAACGTGCTGCAGATTCAATTTCTTTGAATATTGCTGAGGGAAGTACAGGTCAGACGAATAAAGAATTCAATAGATTTTTGAGTTTCGCTTTGCGATCAGGAATTGAAGTAGTTACATGTTTATACTTGGCTAAAGGGAGAAATTTAATAGGCGAAGAAGAGTTTGTTAGGTTTTATGACGAGTTAACAGAAATAGTAAAAATGATTCAGGCATTAAGAAATACTTTAAAATGAGTTTAGAGAATCAACAATTATCAAATAACCATAAATCATCGACAAACAGCCATGGTCTATCGACTAATCGTCATGAGCTAATATTAAGTGGACTTGAACCTCTAATTATTTCTCAAAATACCAATTTTGTGAATGTTGGAGAGCGTACGAATGTGACAGGTTCTCGTAAGTTTTTACGATTAATAAAAGAGGGAGAGTACGAGGAAGCTCTTAGTATTGCATTAGATCAGGTACGTGGTGGTGCTCAAATTTTAGATGTTAACATGGACGAAGGCATGCTAGATGGTAAAGAAGCCATGGTTCATTTTCTTCATTTAATAGCCTCGGAGCCTGAAATATGTCGTATTCCTATTATGATAGATTCTTCTAAATGGGAAATTATTGAAGCAGGATTGAAATGTATTCAAGGGAAAGGAGTAGTAAATTCAATAAGTTTAAAAGCAGGAGAAGAAGATTTTGTTTACCAAGCAAAGCAAATACTTAAATACGGAGCTGCTGTTGTAGTGATGGCGTTTGATGAAGAGGGGCAAGCGGACAGTTATGAACGAAGAATAGAAATATGTAAGCGTTCTTATGAATTGTTGGTGCATCATGTAGGTTTTCCTGCTCACGATATCATTTTCGACCCAAATATTTTTCCAGTTGCTACTGGTATAGAAGAACATCAGAACAATGCACTCGACTTTTTTAGGGCTACTCTATGGATAAAAGAAAACCTTCCAGGTACTCATGTGAGTGGAGGGGTGAGTAATGTGTCATTCTCTTTTAGAGGAAATAATTCGGTACGTGAAGCAATGCATTCAGCATTTTTATATCATGGAATAAAACATGGGATGGATATGGGTATTGTAAACCCTGCTATGCTAGAAGTGTATGATGAAATCCCAAAAGACCTGTTGGAAAGAGTTGAGGATGTTCTTTTAAATAGACGAGATGATGCTACTGAAAGGTTGCTGGACTTTGCAGAAACGGTAAAAGGAAGTTCGAAAAAGAAAATAGTTGACTTAGAATGGCGTAAAAAAAGTGTTGAAGAACGCCTCTCACATGCATTAGTGAAAGGGGTAATCGATTTTATAGATGAAGACACAGAGGAAGCACGATTGAAATATAACGTGCCCTTGTCTGTAATTGAGGGACCCTTAATGGATGGTATGAATGTGGTAGGTGATTTATTTGGCTCTGGAAAAATGTTTCTGCCTCAAGTGGTGAAAAGTGCGCGAGTGATGAAAAAGTCTGTAGCCTATTTATTGCCTTTTTTGGAAGAAGAAAAAAGAAAAAATAAAGACACAAAAACGAGACCTAAAGTGTTGTTGGCTACTGTAAAGGGTGATGTTCATGATATTGGAAAAAATATAGTAGGAGTAGTGCTTTCATGTAATAACTACGATATTATAGATATGGGGGTGATGGTGCCAGCCGAAAAAATTATTGCTAAAGCTAAAGAAGAGAAAGTAGATGTTATTGGATTGAGTGGATTAATTACACCTTCTCTAGACGAGATGGTTCATTTTGCCAAAGAAATGGAGCATGAGGGACTCGATATTCCGTTATTAATTGGAGGGGCGACTACCTCTAGAATTCATACTGCAGTAAAGATAGACCCTCACTATAAAGGGAGTGTGATGCATGTGATAGATGCTTCTAAAAGTGTGACTGTTGTAAGCAGTCTTTTAAGTGAAGAAAATCAATTGACTTTTCATGAAAAAGTGAAACAAGAATATCAAGAATTACGTGAAAATTACACTAGAAAATCTAGTGATAAAAAATACATTTCCTTTTTTGAAGCAAAAGAAAACAAACTAAACCTTGACGCTAGTAAAAGATTTGATACTATACCACAAGTTACGGGTAATAAAGTATATAAAAATTATGAATTAGCAACAATACGTAAGTACATTGATTGGACACCATTCTTTAGTACCTGGATGCTGAAAGGTAAATATCCGCAAATACTAGACCATGATGTAGTAGGAGTTGAGGCACGTAAGCTATATAATGATGCGCAACTGATGTTGGATGATATAATCGAAAACAAACGATTAGAAGCTCATGCCGTTGTAGGAATTTATCCAGCGAATAGCCTAGGTGATGATGTGGAAATATACAGTAAGAGTAATAGTGAAAATGAACCTTCAATCACTTTTCATTTTCTGCGTCAACAGGGAAAAAAAGGTAGTGGTTTACCTAATTTATCGTTAGCCGATTTCGTAGCTTCAAAAGAGTCAGGTAGTGCCGATTATTTGGGGATGTTTGCCGTTACTACAGGAACAGGTATTGAAAAAATGATTTCACAATACGAAAGCGAACATGACGATTATAAGATAATAATGGTGAAAGCTCTTGCCGATAGACTGGCAGAAGCATTTGCTGAATTAATGCATGAAAAAGTACGTAAAGAACTTTGGGGGTATGCTAAAGAGGAAAACCATACGGACGAGGAATTAATAAAAGAAAAATACCAAGGAATTCGTCCTGCTCCGGGCTATCCTGCTTGTCCAGATCATACCGAAAAGCAAACCATATTTGATTTATTAGAAGTGGAAAAAAATACTGGAATTACCTTAACAGAATCGTTTGCGATGTATCCTGCATCTTCGGTAAGTGGTTTCTATTTTGGACACCCAGAAAGTAAATATTTTGGACTTGGAAAAATAGGTAAAGATCAGGTAGAAGACTATGCATTGCGTAAAGGGACACCTGTCGAAAATATTGAAAAATGGTTGGCGCCAAACTTAAATTATGAAGTATAAAAAGAGTGTGGTTGGATTATAAATAATGCAACCACTACGCGATAAAAATTTTAACGATTAATTAATTACACTAAAAACTACGCATATGAAAATAGATGAACATATAGAGCAGGCTGATAAAACAATGTTTTCGTTTGAAATTTTACCTCCGTTAAAAGGTGATAATATAAAAAATCTCTATAATCATATCGATCCATTGATGGAATTTAAGCCTCCTTTTATTGATGTAACGTACCATCGAGAAGAGTATGTGTATAAAAAACGTGAAAATGGTCTGTTAGAAAAGCAAACTACCCGAAAACGACCAGGGACAGTTGGTATTTGTGCTGCCATAAAAAATAAATATAATGTAGAAACGGTACCACATATTATTTGTGGTGGTTTTACAAAAGAAGAAACAGAAAATGCATTAATAGATCTTGATTTTTTAGGTATTCATAACATTCTTGTATTACAAGGAGATGCGATAAAAACAGAATCTAAGTTTGTGCCAGAACCAGGTGGCCATAAGTATGCTTCCGACTTATTGTCACAAATTATTGACATGAATAAGGGAAAGTATATTGACGATGAACTAGAAAATGCTGCCCCTACTGATTTTTGCATGGGAGTGGCAGGTTACCCCGAAAAACATTTTCATGCACCAAATTTGAAATCTGATCTTAAATATTTGAAGCAAAAAGTAGATGCGGGGGCTAATTATATTGTTACCCAAATGTTTTATGATAATCAGAAATACTTTGATTTCGTAAAAAATTGCAGAGAAGCAGGAATAAACGTGCCTATAATTCCTGGTATAAAACCAATTACTACTAAATCTCAAATAAACGTTTTGCCTAGGGTGTTTTATATTGATTTGCCTGAGGAACTTTCCGATGCGGTAGAAAAATGTAAAAACAATGCCGAAGCCAGACAAGTAGGTATCGAATGGGCTGTTCAACAGTCGAAAGAGTTAATGGAGTTTGGAGTTCCTGTACTACATTATTATTCGATGGGAAAATCAGAGGCTGTTTACCAAATAGCCAAAGAACTATTTTAATCAATGAAAGGATGCCATACTAAATGGCATCCAAAACATATTAATAACTAATATTCAGCAAAGTCAATTCTCTAAGTATTTCAAAGTACCTACAGGAGAGAATATGGCTATTCTATAAGTCATTCCTTTCTGCCCAATATACGACATTTTGAATAGTGAGATCATGATTTTGTAACCTTAAATAATAACATATGATTGATGTAATAAAAGAGCCATGGCCATGGTATATTGCAGGTCCCCTTATCAGCTCAATAATGTTTATTTTGCTGTATTTTAACAAAACATTTGGCATTTCTTCGTCATTTGAAACACTCTGTACCATTAGTGGAGCAGGTCGGATATCCTCTTTTTTTAAAACGGAATGGAAAAGTAGAATTTGGAACCTTGTTTTTGCTGTGGGAGCGTTAATCGGGGGA
>JAOULS010000285.1 GCA_029881895.1 Cyclobacteriaceae bacterium
CTGTAGTTATATGTTTAGAACTTATATAAATGTATAATGTAGGGTCGTGATAGATTGTTTTTTCTTTAAAAACAGTGTCGTATTCTTCTTTTTGATTTGACGAGAAAAACATATTGTGTAAGTCCATGTCTTGGTACTCATTATTTATCCCCCAGTAAAAACCAATGACAGAGCTAGATTTTGGTTGATTTAAGATGCGTTGAGGTCCTTTGATGTGGTGCAATAATTTTTGATAGGTATAGTAGATATCCATATTACTAATAACTACATCATAGTAGGTGATGTTATTATTAGTTTTTATTCCTTTTACCTTTTTGTTTTCAATAATGATTTCATCAACCCTGCTATTAAAATGAAATTTCACCCCTACTTCTATTGCTAGCTTTAATAAGGCTTCTATTATAGAATAAATACCTTTACTCGGCATATACACACCTTCGATTAGCTCTATATGCGGAATAACATTTAAAGTGGCAGGAGCTTGAAAAGGATTTGAGCCAACATAGGTGGCATAATAATTCAGAAGCTCAACGATATGTGGATCTTTGAAAAAACGCCTATTTTCTTCATCCATCGTTTTAAAAGCATCAATTTTATGAAAATTTACTATTCCATAAAAGAAATCTTTATTCATAAAATCCTTTACCCTATGAATTGATCGCTCTATAAAAACAGGTTTTGTGATGGTGTATTTGTCTTTTATGCTTTTTAAATATTGTTTTAGATTCTCTTTTGTGTCGGTAGTTTTTTTTTCGATTTCATCACCGAAAGCAGCCATATCAGCAAAAGAGTTTATAGTTGCTCCATCTGCGAAAAAATAGGTGAATGGCTGTTGCAGCTTTTCGTAATTATAGTAGTTTCGAGGGTTTTTATTGTGTAATTCAAAAAGCTCATCGATAAGGTGAGGTAAGGTGATAATTGAAGGTCCCATGTCAAAACGATAGCCCTTCCCTTGAGTTTGACGAATTTTACCACCAGCATAATCGTTGCTTTCAAAAACATCTACTTGATAACCTTTGGCTGCTAATCGAATAGCTGCAGCTATCCCACCTATACCAGCACCTATTACAGCACAAGTCTTATTTGCTTTCATATTTTTAGATCTTTATGGTCGTAGTGGTGCATTCGAAGTGTTCTCATTGTGTCTTGAAGGCTTCCACACATAAAACGTAATAACCACATGCTGTATTTGCTATTTACAGCTTCTCTGGTAGTCACCCAATTAGTCCCAAAAAGCTGTTCAGTAGTTAATTGATGATTGGAGAATTTTTGCGCCTTAGTGACCCTTTTGGATGAACCCGATGACCTACCACTAATAATAGCTATATTTCTACGCTCCATACAATCAAAAATAGTGATATTGCCTTTGTAATTAAAAAGAGAAGTATAATATTTATCCTAAATGAAAAGTAATCCTATAATTTCTGTTCAAGATTTAGTTAAAAAATATTCTAATAGTAGCGTTACGGCTCTAAATTCTATAAACCTTACAATTTATGAAGGTGAAATAGTAGGGCTATTAGGCCCGAATGGGGCAGGTAAAACTACTTTTTTCTCAATATTATGTGGATTATTAGTTCCTACAAAAGGAAAAGTGATAATTGATGGTAAACAACTTGACAAAGAATTGAATTTAATTAAAAAGCAGATTGGTGTCGTTCCTCAAGATGTGGCCTTATACCCGACACTTACTGGAAGAGAGAACTTATTGTTTATTGGTAGAATGTATGGTTTAAAAGGTGCTGATTTAAAAAGAAAAGTTGATAATGCGTTAAATGATTTTGGGTTTAATGAAAACAGGAATCATGCGGTAAATAAATACTCAGGAGGGATGAAAAGAAGGGTGAACTTGATTGCGGGAATTCTTCATCAACCAAAAATAATTTTTCTAGATGAGCCAACAGTTGGCATTGATGTTCAATCGAGAATGGCAATGATGGAGCATCTTAAAAAGATTAACCTAGAACAGAAAACAACTATTATATACACCTCGCATTACATGGAACAAGCAGCACAGTTTTGTGATAACGTTGCCATTCTTGACGAGGGGAGTATTTTGGAAAAAGGAACGCCAAAAGAATTAATAAAAAAGTATAATTGCGAGAGCCTAGAAGAAGTATTCATTCAATTAACTGGCAAGAAAATTAGAGATTAATGTTTCGAGTAGTAGCTACATTCATAAAGGAAATTCAATTACTGGCAAAGGATAAGACTGGCTTGACAATACTGTTTGTAATGCCAATGTTGTTAGTCGTTATTATGACGCTAATTCAAAATGAGGTTTATAAAAGCTTGAATGAATCGGGTATCCCTGTGTTATTGGTGAACCGAGACAATAATCAATTAGGAAATGCTATTGAAAAAGGGTTTAAAGATAATTCTATTTGCGATTTGACGGTTGATAATATTGGGAAATACTCAAATGTTGACATGGTAAAGGAAAGGGTCTTACATGGAGAATATTTGGTAGCATTAATAATCCCAGAGAATGCAACAGAGTTACTTACCGATGATGTTGGAAGAATGCTAGATGTATTTATTAATGAAGATACAATAGGTGTGGAAAATGTTTTTGAAGACATTCATTTTGAAATAGTAGTAGACCCAGTAGCTCGAAAATCATTTGTTATGGCGATTACAAGTGGATTAAAGGAGATGGTATCTAGTGTAAAAACAAAAGTGATGTTTGAGATTATGGCTAATAAAATGGCTGATTTAACAGGTGTTTCAAACCAAATTAAATTTCCTGAATCTGATTTTTTTATTTTTGATGAATTGAGTGCTGTGAGCACAAATGAAAAAGTGTATGTGCCTAATGCAGTGCAGCATAATGTGCCTGCATGGGCAATATTTTCCATTTTTTTTATTGTATTGCCATTAGCGGGTAGCATTATTAGTGAACGAACTACTGGAATTCATTTTAGGATGAAAACATTTCCAGGCTCATACCTCTCCATATTGTCAGGAAAAATAGTGACGTATATTTTGGTGGCTGCGATTCAATTTTTGATTGTCCTGTTATTAGGCGTATATGTTTTGCCAATGATGGGAATGCCAATGCTAGACATAGGAGAACATTGGGGCGCACTTGGCGTATTAACACTAGCGGTTTCAGTAACAGCTGTAGGGTATGGTTTTTTAGTAGGCACATTATTCGACACACCACAACAATCAGCTATTTTTGGAGGAATCAGTATTCTTATTATGTCAGCCTTGGGTGGTATTTGGGTGCCAATTAATATTATGCCTGAAACTATGCAGGTTATTGCCAATATTTCACCATTAAACTGGGCATTAAAAGGGTATTATGAACTTTTTATAAAAGGAGGAGGGTGGCAAGAGATTCAAATACAAGTAGTGAAACTGTTTTTGTTTTTTGTTTTTTCAGTAGTACTATCGTATTATTTTTATAACCTTAAAAGAAAGCTT
>JAOULS010000286.1 GCA_029881895.1 Cyclobacteriaceae bacterium
ATTCTCTTTCAAATCTTTATAATATTGATATGCTTTCGATGAAATAGAAAATTGTTTCACACGAAGAGAATACCTGCTGCTAAGATAAGGCTCTTGCTCTTCGACCATTATCAGCGGAAATTCTGACAATCTATTTTCTGCTTGACCACTGGTTGTGGTAACTTTTACCCCCGAAGAAGGGATGTTTTGATAACAAGCACGAACACTAGTATCTCTTGGCAGTAATACAAGGTCACTTTGCGAGAAGGTGAAAAGCGATGCGTATGGAACTATAATTTCATAATCCTGTTCAAATTCAAATCTGTAATTTGAGAATTCTGATTGAGAATCATGAGTATCAATAAAAAACTGCATTCCACTTAATATTTCACTCGTAGTAGTAGAGGGAAGAGTCATGTATCTACCATATATACTATCTATTGGGCTTGGAGGTAACAACAATTCGGGAGTAGACATGTAGTTATTTCCATCGGTCGTGGTAATGGATAACACATAGGACGACCCTACATTTCCCGAAAACGAAGCCTCCGTATAATACTCTCCTGGCGCTGACTCGTAATACTCTGTGCGGGTTTTATTTTCGTCTTCAACCCAAATAGAGGCCCCTGTTACAGGCTTTTCAATGGATTGATCTAAATCGTATGACGTGGATAATTTCACACGGTGTGCCTTTGTTTCGTTGGTTAAAGAAGCATCAATAATGAGTACTTGCCCAGCACTTACTACTTCAAAATCATACGGCTCAACGCAGGTGAGCATGAGAATAGATACGAATATGATGTATATGAATTTTCTCATGCTTAGAAAATGAAATTATAGGTTATGGTTGGAATAGGACTTGAGAACACCGTCATTTTATATCCTTTTACAATGCCTTCCTCTACCTTAAAAAACACTGAATAGATATTGTCCCTTCCCAAAAGGTTGTACACAGAAATTGTCCAAGAAGAATGTGCTAATTTTTTAATTTTATGACTTCCTTCAATATTTACACCTAGATCCATTCTGAAATAATCAGGGATTCTGAACGCATTTCTATCAGAATACAGTAAGTTTTCAGAAGACTTGAAAGACCATTTTCCCACGGGGTAAGTAACAGGGATACCTGTAGCATACACCAAATTTAAGGTCATGGTTAACCTTCTTGTAAACTTATAATTGGTAACCGAATTTATATAATGCGGTTTATCATATCCTGTAGGAAAATAGTTGCCTCCGTTTATGATTTCATCAGGATAATTGCCGTTCAATTGTATTAGCGATCGTGAGTACGTATAATTAATCCATCCTGTCAGCCACCCAGATGATTTTTTGGCAGAAAACTCTATTCCGTAGGACCTTCCTTTTCCTTGAAGAATATCTGTTTCTACATGTTGATTAAATTGTAAGTCAGCACCCACTTTTATATCTAATAAATTTTGAATGTGTTTGTAATACACCTCTGCCGAAGTTTCAATGGTGTGCTTTCCATAAAAATTTTTGTAATATCCTACCGATAATTGATCTGCAATTTGAGGTTTGATGTATTTGCTTGACAATCGCCAAATATCAGTGGGCGATATAGAAGCAGAATTAATAAGTAAATGAACATTTTGCCTTGTTCGGCTATACCCTGCTTTTAGTGAGCTTGTTTCATTTAAAGAATACCGTGATGATAAGCGAAATTCTGGCCCATGGTACGTTTTAATAGGCTCGTTCTTTCCATACGAAATAGTATTCGTAATAAAGGCAGGATCCTTTGGGGCATTACTTGCATACTCATGAACCGATGAGGGTCCCAATACGCTATATATAGAATACCTTATACCGGCATCGATTGAGAGCTTTGCAGAGGGGCTATAGGTCGCAGAAAAATAGGGAGCAATGTCTAATCCTTTTTCATCATCAATGCCATCGGGAGTAATTAATGATTGAGCACCAGAAGGTATTTTATTGCCAGGGTTGACATTGATTTGTTTTGCCTCTACACCGAACTTATAGTTTACCTTTTCATTAATGAAATAATCAAATTTGGCAGCGAAACGTAATTCTTTCACACCAAAATCAATTGTAAAGGCTTGACTTGGTAATACATCATATCCTATTCCATATTGATAGTCACTCGATCCAAATTGTAAGTGACCAAGGAGTTTTTTATTAAACACATGCTTCCAGTTAAACGAAAGTAGCTGGTTCGAATACGAGAAATCGGTATAAGACAAAAGTGTATCGGAGGACAATTGAAAACCATCATAACTATAATAACCAGACAAGGACACTTCATTTTTATCATTGATGGGATAATGTAACTTCCCTACTACGTCATAAAACGAAGCGTTATTATTTTTGAGAGGAGAATTTTTGATCTTACTTAACACAAAATCGGAATAGGTTGCCCTACCACCTACTAAAAAAGAGGGGCCTTTTTTAAATAATGGTCCTTCAATCATAAGCTTAGAGGTAATAGGACTTATCCCTCCACTTACTGCAAATTTTTCGGCATTAGGTTCTTTGGTTCTGATGTCAAATACCGAAGAAAGCCTTCCTCCATATTCAGCTGGCATAGCACTTTTATACAATTGCATTTCGGAAATAGCATCGGAATTAAATACAGAGAAAAAACCAAAAAAATGATTGGTGTTATACACGGGACTTCCATCAAATAAAAACAAATTTTGATCGGCTTTTCCTCCTCGAATATTTACGCCCGCAGCTCCTTCACCTACATTTTGAACCCCTGCGGTAGAGGTGGCTACCTTCACCAAATCGCGCTCACCAAGTAGTGCAGGAATAATTTTCATTTTCTTCATGTCAATTTTTTCCACCCCCATCTGTGTGCTTTTTACATTTACTTCCCTTTCTGCATGAATATTCACCGCATTCAAGGCGATTACATCTTGTTCCATTTCAACATCCAACTTTCCGTCCGAAAATAGCATGAGTTGTCGGTAGGTATTTATTAGATTCACCGATTGAAAAAATAGCGTTTGTTTTCCGTTTGGAAGCGTAATTGCAAAAAAACCACTCGCATCGGAGCTTGTACCAATTGTAGGGTTTTGGGTATATACAAATGCATCCTCTACAGGATTATCAGTACCTACTTCTTTCAAATACCCGGCAATGGTGCTTGTCCCTCCTTTTTGATATTTCTTAATATTCCCTATCGTGAAAACGATTTCCTCGGGATTGTTGCTTACTGGTTTCTTTTCTCGAGCAAAGCCCACCTCGTCTATGGCGCTTTCCACAACGCCTTCGTTGTATACGACCGTACTTATTGAAGGAAGGGTGATGATATGTGTGTTGTTTACAAGAATTACATGATTACCTTCCAAGTGATAATTTATCGTAGACCCTTCGAACAGTCGATCGAGCAAATTGGTACTTTCTAAGCCATGAATACGCTTTGCGGTTATATTATCATTTTTTAGCCAATGCTCATGGAAATA
>JAOULS010000287.1 GCA_029881895.1 Cyclobacteriaceae bacterium
AATGATATGAAAAAGCTAATTAAAATTTTATTATTGCCAATGGTATTTGGCATGGTGCAAGTTTGTGCGGTAGCACAGGAAAATGATTCCGAAAAGGAAAAAGGAGATTTATATTTTGTAAGCGAAACGACTGTGAAACCTGAAAATAGGGATGCTTTTATGGAGTTTCTTAAAGCATATAAAAAAATAGCAGATGAAAAAAGCGGGCCTGATTATGGAGTTGTTTTAGCTGATGGCGCCTTCCGATTTCCAGGCAATATCGGAAAAGAAATTAGTGGACTTGGAGAACATTTCAAAAAGTGGGATGAATGGAACAAAAATGCTGATATAAAAGCACTAATCGATAAGTATGGCTATACCGAAGAGTATTATAGTGGTGTCATTTGGAGGTATGCTCCTGATTTGTCATATAGTTCAGAGGGGGCTGAAACCGATGTAGATAGAAATTACCGTAGGTATACCGAATATTATGTGAAGGCAGATAAAGTAGAGGAATTTAGTAAAATAATAAAGGAATATATTCAGGAGTATAAGAAAATTGGAGTTGATGAGGAAATTTCTAGTTTGTGGAATGTAATGGGAAGAGAAGCACCATGTATAATGATTGTTTCATCTTACGAAGATGAGGGTGCATGGGTAGCATCGGATAAGAAACATGAAGTGTTAACAAAGGACAATGAAACGATAAAGGCTTTAGCAAAGCGTTTTAGAGCTGCTTTAAGGAAATATGAAAGTTATGAAGGGTATTATAGAAAAGATTTAAGTCATTATAATGAAGAAGAAAAGAAGTAATAATGTAAAAAGGGAGTGTTGTAAAATGAATAGTATATGTTATTGAGATTCTTCGCTCACTACGTATCGCTCTGAATGACGGTAATAAGGAAAGACTCTTCGTTCATTGCATTTTGCTACCATTGACGTGTAAAAGTAACGGGGTGACTTTATGCTGTGTGAAAGTAAGTCACCCCGTTACTTGGGATGTCATTAATTTGAAATTGCCGTTTGTAGTAAATATTTAAAATGATTTATTTATGTATTTCTTAAAATATTCTCTGTCTTTTTTATTTTTTCTATGTGTTTCACTTGTTGAGGCACAGCAAAATGAAGACTACTATGTAATTCGAGTAACTGGAAAAATCACTAATATTAGTGCAGGAAAAGCGTTGGAAGTTCGTGATAAATTTAATGCGAAGGATGAAATAAAATTTAGTTCTACTAATGACTATGCGGTGGTGATTAGTAGTGTTCAAGGTCATTTAGTATTAAAACCTCATAAAGCAGAAAAAAAGGAGGGGGAATTAACCTATTTTGTTAGAGAAAATCTTATTCCCATGCAAAAGCACACGAGTACGCGAGGGCAATTTACAGAGTTTTTCAAGCAGAGTGATATTAAGCATTATTTTGAAAGCCGGCCATTTTTATTGCTAGAGCAAAATCAATTTTGGATGTTTAATGGGATGTTTGAGATAAATGATTCTTCCTACTTATACATGGCTACTTGTGATGACAATAAAGCCAAGCTTTCCTATAATTCCAAAACGCAACTTCTTACCATTAACCGCAAAAAAGCACTCACATTATCGAATACCGATTGTCCTACATACAAATTGTTTTATTATGATGCTGGATGGCAACAATCATTTGAAATATGTACGATTGACTTTGTTACACTTTCCAATGATGAACTAAAAGAAGAAATTACCTTGATTAAAGAGTATTCTAGTGCATCAAGTGATAAAGAACTAATGGCCGATATACATAGTTATGTCCGTTTCACATACGGTAATTTTGATGAAGAAGCATTGGGGCAAATCATAAACAATTAATCTTTTTGGATGCCTAAACTCAAAATGCTAGGTTATTCCCTTGTCAATACATTAGTGTTGATTTTACTGACTATTTTGTTACACAATCAACCGTATTTGTACAAGGACGAGGAACTTGTTATTTCATTGAACAAAATTGTAAAAACAATTATTTTGGGATGGGAAAGCAAGCCTCCAAGTGAAAATTATTTATTTATCAATACGGCATATGATAATCAACTTACCGATAAATACGATGATTCTGGTGTAATTCCATTGGGCAATGAACCCATTACTGATCGTGTGAAATTAGGAAAGTTGTTTAAAATACTTGAATCCAGTCCCAGTTACAAACATATTATTTGCGATATATTTTTTGAGTTTAGTACAGATAATGACTCACTACTTCGCCAATCCATAACAAATCTGTCTCGTATCACAATTCCTTATCAACTAAGTTCTAGTGGAGATATAGTAGCACCCATTTTTGATAGTGTTTCTAGAGGGTTAGCAACTATAGAAACATTAAATGATACTTTTTTAAAGTACAGTTTAACATATCAGGATTCGTTGCATAGTATCCCCCTCGTGGTATATGAGTCGTTATACAACACCAAATATGAACCAGGATGGTTGTTTGGAAAGTTGGGGTCGTATCGTATTGTAGATTACTTTATTCCAGAATATAGAATTAGAAATTACGATTTACTTATTGATAAATCATATACATTAGTTTCATTAGGCGATTTACTCATTTTGGGTGACAAAAATATACTTGAGTTAGCTAACAATCGATTAATTGTAATTGGTGATTTCACAGAATATGATATAGTTGACACCCCTACTGGCGAAATAGCAGGACCACTCTTGATTACAAATGTATTAATTAGCTTAGAAAAAGGAGATGTATACTTAACAATGAATTTTATGTTATTCATTTTTGTATCATATTTTCTTCTTTCGCTGTTAGTGTTTCATCCGAATGATATTGTTGAAAAGGGAATAAATCGACTAAAAATTGGAAGAAGGCTTAAGAATTTTTTAATAGGAATAAGTTATGTCTTTTTCTTAGGAATCATTTCATCATCTTCTTACGTAATTTTTCATTTATATGTAAATGTGTTTTTTCTTGCTATATATATGTTTTTGTTCGATGTGGTAAGGAAAAAGAAGCTCAAAGTATAATCAGGGCTAACGCATTTAAAAGATTCTTCGCTCACTACTTATCCCTCTGAATGACGGTAATAAGGAAAGATTCTTCGCTCATTGCATATCGCTCTGAATGACAGTAAGAATGAAAACGAGAACAGGTATCACTCTGAATACCTTATAGCAGGTCACTCAGAGTTCCGATAAATCGGGACGAAGAGTCTTTTGAATTTGAAGGTGTTATAAGTGAGAAATTAACATAATGAGATTAGATTCTTTGCTCACTACGTAAAATGGAATGGCTATGTAATAAAAAAGAGGCTTGATTCCAAGCCTCTTTTTTACAGCACATTATTTTTTTATAATCAATCCGAATATTGATTAATTATATCTTGAAGTTGATTTGTTGGAACTACTCCAGATTGTCGCCATTTTAGTTGACCCTTTTTAAAAAGCATAAGGGTAGGTA
>JAOULS010000054.1 GCA_029881895.1 Cyclobacteriaceae bacterium
GAAAGTGGCAGGAAACCTATTTCGTTTCGACACACGTATTGAGCGACTTATGTATAAGGATAATTACTTGCCACAGTTTTTCGATGCCATGTATGAAATAAATAAAGATGAAAAAATATATTCTTTGGGTACTGCAACTACATCGAGTGGCATTTATGGTACATTAGGCATTTCTATTATTGACAAAATAAGAGTTACAGGAGCTTTACTCCTTCCTGACAACGTTTCTGCTGAAACTCCTGCCTTAGTACGCCTTCAGTTAGAAACCTCCGAGTTAATTGACAACTTAACATTATCGGGAAGCTACATCAGAGGAAACCTCACCAATTTAAACGATGCCTTTGCGCTTGATGAGCGATCATTAGCCAATGCTAACTTAGCATACGAAATAGCTTCTTTCTTAATCATTGGTGGAGAGTATCGTTGGACATTCGCACGGGTAGAAGATGGAACTATACAAGCTACCGACTATTTCAGACCTTATATAGCATTAAATTTTTCATTTTAGAGGTTCTAATTTAGAAGACTACTAATGAAGGGGCAAGGAAAACCTCAGCGTCATTCGCAGGATACGCTGAGGTTTATTTTTTTTGTCTATAACGTATGTTTTTTGTTTGTAAGACACCACAAAGGCTTTAGACCGAGTTCGATTCTAAAAACTGAGGCAGTATTTTCAGTATTTATTCAAAGAGATTCCACAGTTCCTTACCATAACCCTTTACTACGCTTCACAATGACATACCCTGTGAAATGTCATTGCTATGGGTGAGGAGAAGCCTGACTGATCAGCTAGGCAGTCAATCTACATTCCCATTAATCCCAAGTAATGCAAATGATATTTATGATTTTTTTCTTGATTGAAATAAGTCTATAAAACGTTTTAGCGCATCAAAATACACCATAATAAACAGAAAAAAGGTCATTGACCAGATAACGGTCAAATTGAAAACTAATGTGTCAACTTTTTGACCTAGAAAAGGCTTCTGAGGCGCAAAGAATTTTGTTCTAAAATCAATTGATGAACTTGGTTTAAACTCATCAAAATAGATCGGATTCACCTTCTGTATCAACTTATTATCCACTTTCACTATTCGTTGTGCCATTCCCTTATTGGTCACAATATCCCCTATAGCATCATTCTTATAGCGCTGTTCCATTGCTAAAAATTTTTGTTTATTTTGCCTAGAATTAGTTAATGAGATAATTAAATCGTTTTTATTTTTATCGGCTGTGTTGAATTTATTGATATAATACTTCTTTAAATTAGATAAAAACTTTTTAGTGGCAGCATACGTCAAAAGGTCAAAATCATCAACAGTCAAGCTGCCCCATTGAGGAAACTTATCATTACCTATTAACCCTAATTCATAGTGCAACTCATTTTTCAATAGCGCTAACGATTGTTTATAGATGGGTTCAGTATTTTTATCTTTTGTAGCTAACCAATTATAACAATATGACAATTCTGTTTCTAGCTGTGGAATAAAGTACAACTTTTTATACTCCGCCTTTGCCATTTGCTTATCTAATTCATAAAACTGGTTATTAAACTTGTTGTCGCGAAATTGTGTGACAACAGCTGCTTCGAACGCCCAACGAGAAGCCATAAAATCACCAATAAACGGGACACCATCTGAGGTGCTTACCTTAGGATTAAATTTATCAAAATTAATCACTACACCACTAAGAATAAGCTGAGGTATTAATAAAACAGGTATAAGAATATAGATGGTTACTGCATTTTTAAAACTAGCAGAAATATTAAGTCCTAATAGATTAGCAAAGCAAGCGGTAGAAAAAATTATTAGCCAGAACCGAAAGCTTAATCCATGAATTTCTAATATGGCATTGCCAATTAATACAAACGTAAGCGTTTGTATACTTGAAATAACAAACAACACCCCTATTTTTGATGCCAAATAGCTTCCTTTACTAAGGTTTAAATATTTTTCTCTTTTCAATATTTTCCGATCTCTAAAGATTTCTTCCGCACTTACCGTTAGCCCCATAAAGAGTGCAACAATAATGCCCATAAAAAAATAGATCGCTATATTGTCATTATGAAAAAATGAATAGGTGGTACTCTCCACGCCAAATGTAGCTTTGTAGCGCACTAAGAATGCCATAAAAAATGCCAATACTGGCGCTTCCAAGAGGTTGATTATAAGATACTGCTTATCAACCAATTTAGACATCACATCCCTTGTTGCAAATATTTTGGTTTGTTTTAACCAACTTGGAATACGTAATGTCGAAGCCAATTTATCTTTTACCGTTTTTACTTTTGGGACTTCTATCTGCTCTTGAAAATATTGATTCCACTGAAACGAAGATACTTTTCGTATGGAGGTGTTTCGACCATATTCATCAACAATTCTGGTCTCAATAATATTGAAAATCTTTTCTGGGTTTATATTGCCGCACTCAGGGCAAGTTCCTTCCGTTTTGTCAACCGCATCAATAATATTTTTAAAATACACAAGAGCTTCAACAGGGTTTCCATAATAAATCTGATATCCACCAACATCTAATATCACGAGTGTATCAAACATTTTAAAAATATCGGAAGACGGTTGATGAATAATTACAAATACCATTTTACCGCGAAGCGACAGTTCTTTAAGCAAATCCATAATATTTTCAGAATCGCGTGATGACAGCCCCGAAGTAGGCTCATCAACAAACATCACCGTAGGCTCTCTAAGTAGTTCAAGTCCAATATTGAGTCTTTTTCGTTGCCCTCCAGATATTTTTTTATCCAATGGAGAGCCTACCTTTAGGTCTTTCGTGTCTTCAAGTCCTAAACTTTTCAGTACTTTTGTAACTAACTTAGTAAGTTGAACATCTGAATAATGATTAAAACACAGTTTTGCTGCAAAATATAAATTTTGAAATATCGTGAGTTCCTCAATCAACAGATCATCTTGAGGAATATACCCAATTATTCCTTCTGTATTTTCCTTATCACGATATAAGTCAACACCATTGATGAGTATTCTACCTCCTGACGGGCTATCACTGCCATTCAACACGTTCATTAACGTAGATTTTCCCGAGCCACTTGACCCCATAATAGCGATCAACTTTCCTCCTTCCTCGGCTATATTCACCTTCTGAATACCAATATCTCCAGTAGCAAAGTGATAAGAAATATCTTCCGCAACGAACGAAACTCTCACTTTTTTCCCAGAATGAATAAATTTCGTAACGATATTGCTGTAGTAAATGGTGTTGATTTTTTTTCCTCGAATGGTACTTCCAGCGGGCAAGATAGAAATACTCCTACTTTTTAGAGGTTGAGCGTTTAAACTTAATGTGCTAATCCCTACATATTTAATAAAATACGTTTCGATATCTTCTAGTCGTAAGATTGCCATGAATCCCGTTAAATTTTTAGCGGACAAATGGTGAGCATCTTTTAAATATTCCCCATCGCTTTCATCAATAATCATCACACTATTGGAGGCTAATTCCTCAGGATCTTCTCCCATTACGAACATTTTTAATAATCCAATGTCCTTTTTAGAAAGTTTTAAAGCCTCACCAATATAAAAAATGAGGTTACTTTGCCGGTCAGAAAAATGTTTGTCGGCATATACCAGTTCAATGATTTTCACTACCAACACCACTCGCTGAGGTTTTGTAAGCGACTGGTTTACCCGTTTAGTAATTTCAAGAATTTTCGCCCACTCATTTACAAATTCTAGTGTATCATCATCTACGTCTTCTTTGATGTGGTCATTGGTAATCTCATCTTGTTCTTGGCAATATGAATCGAAAATGGACATAAAATGATTCGCCATTTCTTGATTTACGTGTACGCCTATGAATTCCTTCATATTTGCACGTTCATCTTCAGTTATGCGCTCTTTTGCTACAATAGCAAACAGTCTAATTATTGCCTTTAGTAATTCCTCACTCATTTACACTTTCGAATTTCTGAAAATATAATGAAAAAATAGCAGAACTATGCCACCTCATTTTTTATATCTTTTATAAACTTTCATTTACTTAATATGACCATAAAGGTTATAAAATAGGGTTTGTCTTGATCTATTATTTTATACGTCTCATTCATACTAATAAATTTCTGGGTAAGTCAATAGTTACACACACGAAAACAACTTCCGCACCAGCACTTAACATGACACTAGTATAACAATACCTCTTGTCTTTTCATTAGATAATCCTCTCTTCCTATTTTTTCTAATTTCAATAGCTCATCATAACTTCCATACTCATCTACCCAACCTCTTACCTGGTCAGACCCATTCAAAATATCGATGGGTAGTTTATCACTTTCGTATTCGAAAGGTGGGGCTTTCCAATGAAAATCATCCGCTAATAGTTTCTTATACTCTCTTAGCAGAACCTGTCCCACTTGCCAAGGTCTAAATAACTGCCGATCGGTTACATGAATTTGAAAGCCACCACAAGACTTACCTGCATACTTATCGAATGTAGGTGTAAAATAAAGGGGACGCAACACAAAACCACCTAATTCCAAATCACAAAAAATCATATTTAATTTTTGTTCCCATTCAAAAGGTTCAATTTCAGGATAACCTATGGTTTCTAGGCTCTTCACAGTTCCTCGTCCTTCGCTAATATTGGTTGCTTCAAACAATACAGTGCTAATATACACCATGCTCGTTTCAAGTGATGGTAGGTTTGGAGAGGGCAAAACCCAAGGAAGCCCTGTTTCATCAAAATATGAGTTCCTTTTCCAATTCAATAAAGGGACAATGGTTAGCTTACATACTACCTGAAAGTATGTTTTTGCCATGATAGCAAACTCTCCCATCGTTAGACCATGTCGCATTGGGATTGGAAACATCCCCACAAAGGATGAAAACGAAGGGTCTAACACATTTCCTTCTACTTGGTCACCACCAATAGGGTTGGGGCGGTCTAATATCACTACTTCTACCCCTTCTTCTCCACATGCCTGCATAGACAGTGCTACCGTATATAGATAGGTATACACACGAGTTCCTATATCTTGTAAATCAATAATTAAATGATCTATTCCTTCCAACATTTCTTTTGTTGGTCTACGTGTTTCCGAATATAAACTGTGAACCGGAAGTTGAAAATAAGGATGAAAGAAATGATTAGATTCAATCATATTGTCCTGATCTTGGGCAAAAAGACCATGCTGTGGGGAGAATATTTTCTTAAAACGTGAACCAAATATTTTTTTCATCAAATGAATACCGTGCGTATAATCAGTACTAACAGAGGCACTATTACACAAGTACGCTACATTGCCTGAAATTTTTGACACCCATGTTTTATCTCCATTTATCCTATCAAGTCCGTGTACTACATTCATTTTACATCACTAAGGTACTTTAAAAATGTAAATTATTAGAAAAAAATGATTTCCCTAAAGATATTCGTACTTCTTGTATTTCTGATATCTCCAAAACACAATCTGGCATCAACCCTTTGAATCTAGGTCAATTAAATGGAGTTATAGATTTTTTTTATTATATATGTACACTCAGTTTTCCTATGAAGGGATGACCGTACAAATCAATTTATACACATTGAAACTAGCTGCTATAGATATTGGCTCAAATGCTATTCGTTTTCAGGTTATTAATGTACTTGACCACAATAAGCATAAACCCATTTTTAAAAAATTGGAATACATACGTTTCCCATTGCGTTTGGGACGTGATGTTTTTACCAAAGGATATGTGCCAGACGATAAAAAACAAAAGTTCCTACAGCTCATGCAGACCTTCAAATTACTAATGGAGCTATATGAAGTAGATAACTATAGAGCTTGTGCCACTTCTGCTATGCGCGAATCGTCAAACGGTAAAGAAATTGTAACTGAAGTAAAGGAAAAAATTGGTCTATCAATTGAGTTGATTGACGGTAAAACGGAAGCCGCATTAATCAACATTGTGATTAATGATTTCCTGAAAGATGAAACGTTTCTTCATATTGATGTGGGGGGTGGTAGTACGGAGCTCAATCTGTATATTGATAGTAGTATCATCGCATCACAATCATTTAAGATTGGTTCGGTAAGAAGACTAGAAAACTCCGACTCACCTGAGTCTTGGGACGAGTTAAAAGACTGGGTGCTTACTAATATAAAGAAAAAACATGGAAACGTTACTGCCATTGGAACTGGTGGTAATATTAATAAAATTTTCGACTTGGCAAATCGAAAAATTGGTAAAACCATATCTCTAAAAAAGATAAATAGCATTGTAAAATTAATAAAGAGTTATACCCTCGAAGAACGTCATAATTACCTACAACTAGCTCATGACCGTGCAGACGTAATTGTACCTGCCTCTGAAATATATGTAGCCATTATGAAATGGGCTGGAGCTACCAACATAGTTGTTCCAGATGTAGGACTTAAAGACGGACTATTACACGACATGTTCCACAAAAACAAAAAACAGGTTTTACACCCTTAAAACATTACATTAAAGCCTATTTATCTAGTAAATAGGCTTTAATTTTAGTATATTAACACTTTAATTGTAGAAGTATTATAATTAGAAAATAAGCATTTCTAGTTTTAATTACGTTTTTACACTTTACCTATTATAAAAACAACGTATTGATAAGATAAAACATCATGAATCGTATTATATATTTATTTGCACTCCTCTTCTTTTGCACTCCTATTTCGTTTGCTCAAGAAGGAGACTATGGGGACAATAAAACGGCCTTGATTATAGGAAACTCATCGTATACTGATGCACCGCTAAAAAACCCTGAAAATGACGCTAAAGTGATTAGTGAAACCTTGCGTGAATTAGGGTTTGATGTACTTGAATATACAAATCTAGATGGGAGGGGAATGAAAATGGCAATGCGTGAATTTTCCGAAAAACTAAAAGAAAAGCCAGGTGTTGGGTTATTCTATTATGCAGGGCATGGCATACAGTCGGGTGGAACAAATTATCTAGTACCCATAAATAGTAACATTGAAGAACAGTTTGAAATAGAATTTGAGTGTATAGAGGCAGACAGAGCCCTTGCGGTAATGGAATTGAGTAACAATCCATTCAATATCGTGATTATGGATGCATGTAGAAACAACCCTTTCCGTAGCTTTTCACGTAGCGCTGGCGATGCGGGTTTTAAAGCCCCTAGCAACCCTCCTACTGGGTCTATTATTGCTTTTGCTACTCAGCCTGGCAAAACTGCTTCGGATGGAACAGGAGAAAATGGATTGTACACTCAAGAATTAGTGAAAGCAATGAAGATGCCTGGCATACCAATAGAGGACGTGTTCAAGCAAGTGAGAATAAACGTATCTCGCATGTCTGACTCAAAACAAGTGCCTCAAGAATGGTCGTCACTCATGGGTGATTTTTATTTTAAAGATAAACCCGCACCTCCACCAGTCGTAGCTGAACAACCTACTACTAAAACTACTTCAGGGTCTAAAACTGTAACGGTCGACAGTTCTGAGCCTCAAATATCATTTGGGACAGCAACAAAAATTCTAGGCTCTATCGAACTTACTACCATGATGTCAGGTATATTTTATATGGACGGGGAAGTGAAAAATAATGGAGAAGCGATAAGTACAGGTCTTGTTATTCCTATTAACGACATTACCATTGGTACTCACATATTAGAATTAAGAGGTCAGGCAGGCACATGGAAACAACAAATTTCTGTTCGACCGAATGAGACCACCAAAGTATTAGCCGAATTAGCGAACAATTCTATTGTCTCATCAAGTGGCAGAGATATTAATTCGACTACCTCAAAACCTACTACTAATACTATAAATACACCTCCCATAAACCTCATCCCAAAAGACAATGGTGATATAGAAATATATGGTGCTACAGAAGTAGATAGTGAGGCAGAACCAATTCAAGGAATGGCTGTTTTTCAAATGTTTTTAAAAGATGAAGTAGTATATCCTAAAAAATCAAAAATAACAGGGCAAGTTCAAGTGCAATTTACTGTTGAAAAAAGTGGTGTTGTTAGTGATGTAAAAGTAGTCCGAAGTCTTGGTAGTAATTTTGATGAAGAAGCTATACGAGTGCTTAACGAAATAGGGTATTGCTGGAAACCTGCAATAAAAAATGGAAAGTCAGTAAGGCAAACCGTAGTTATTCCAGTACCATTTTCTAGGTGAAAATCGTTTTATTCCTTTACAATTGTAAATTCAACACGCCTGTTTAACTTTCGTGTTTCAGGATTGGTATTATTCGCTATAGGACGAGAACCACCATACCCCTTTCCAGTTATTCTTTTTTTAGAAATCCCTTTATCTACTATGTATTTCATCACCGCTTCTACCCTCTGTTCAGACAATTGATAATTAAGTTTACTACTCCCTTGGTTATCAGTATGTCCAGCCAATACAATTTCCATATTCAAATTATCAAGCATCATTTCTGTTACAGCATCTAAATCAGGAAATGAAGCAGGTAACATCACTGCCTTTCCTCTTTCAAAAAGCACATTATCCAATTGGACAGCCTCCCCTATTTTCACAGGAATAAGTTCATAATCAATATTTATATTTATCGTAGTACTATCTCTATAGAACACATCAATATGAGGTAGGTAATTAGCCGAAGAAACCTTTACCGAATACTTTCCTTCTTTTGGGATTAGCAGTTCGTACTTTCCAGTAATTTCATCACTATACTCACTACTCATCTCACCTGTCTCAATATGAGTAATACTAATTTTAGCACCTATCGTTGCCTTGCCTATCGCATTACTAATCTTCCCATAAAACATCACATCTTCGACAAACTTAATATCTGCTACAATAGGTTCAACATTTTCAATAATTAAAGAATCGATTAAAGGTGCTATCGTGGTGTCATCTAATGATTCTATCGTTTTATATTTAATATCGCCATACCCATCACTATCTTTTGTACTCACATACCAAGCGGTGTTACTTAATGGGTTGAAATTAAAAGACACTTCTCTACCTTCTGTATTTACTTCTTCTATGTTTACAGGTTTCGACCAATTTTTCCAAGTATCGTCCAAGCGAGTAGAACTATAAATATCCATGCTGCCTTTACCATTTAGGCCATTTGACGAAAAATAAAGTGTCTTGTTATCAGCCGATAAAGTGGGCGTCATTTCTTGAAATCGTGTATTAATAACACTTCCTAAATTTTTGGGGTCGGTAAATGAATCGCCCTCTTTAAACAATATATAAATATCTTCCGCACCGATAGATCCGTACGACTCTAACGACAACAACATCACTTGACCATCGGCAGATATACTCCCACTTTGTTGGCTCGACTTGTTCATGAAATACGGAACATCTACGTTTACAGGTTTTTCCCAATAATCACCCTTTTTCTTTGCGATAGAAACCCCTTGTTTACCATCTTTATAATGGTGGTGAAGGTATAAACTTCCATCTTCACTAAATCCAATCACGCCATTCCATCCTTTATTGTTAATTACGGAACCGCCATGAAAGGGGATAGACCAAACAGAATCTTGCCAAATGGCATACCAAATATCACCTTTATCTTTCATTCCTCCACTATTGTTTTCGTTATGGGCAATAGTATAAAACAAATGTTTACCATCGGGTGAAACAACAGGTGATTGTTCATCGTATATGGAATTTATATTTGAAGTAGTCATTTTGCTTTGCGCAAAAACATCTCCCATTCCTACCGAAATAATTACTGTTACTAAAAAAAGAAGTTTATTCATCGTCATATAAATCAAGCTCCAAAATTATTCATTTTAACAGAAGTTCAACGTTTACTTATGTATTTATTGTCTCTAATATAAAACCGCCAAGGAAGTAATGCATCTTCTTCGGCATAATCTATGCCAATGCGCGTTGTACTTACTATATTTCTATCTTCAATTTCCATACCCTCTTCAATCCAAATGATATTTCCTGATAATGAAATTCCGTTGTGAGAATGATGGATTCCTAATGCCGATGACAACTTACCTGGCCCAGAAGTTAAGGACACGCCCTTTACTCCTCGTCTTTTCTCCATGACATTAGTCCCTACTATTGGTGCTACAGCTCTAATTAATACTGCTTCGGGTTCACCCTCTATATTTGTTACCACATTGAATAAATGATGAATGCCATAGCACACATACACATACGCTATACCTCCTTTTTGGAACATTACTCCTGTACGATTAGTTCTTTTGTAATTATAAGCATGGCATCCTTTTTCTTTTACTGAATAGGCCTCCGTTTCCACAATATAGGCAGATGTTCTTATCCCTTCAATAGTAGTATGTAAAACCTTGCCTAATAATCCTTTAGCAATGTATTCAACCTTTTTTCCACAATAAAAATTTTGATCTAGTTTCATTTAATTGAACTTTTGTACATAAAAATCGTAAATTTCAGAATAATTAAATAAATCAAATTACTAATACTCATGAAAAAAACACTACTAAACATTTTATCAATGGCGATGATAGCCATTGCCCCAGCAATTACTGATGCTCAAATATCAACTCCTCAGGCTAGTTCTGCAGGTTCTGTTGGGAGTACAGTAGGACTTACAGAGGTTTCCATCAAATACTCTAGACCAAAATTAAAAGGAAGACAAATTTTTGGTGAAGGAAGTGATTTTCTTCAACCTTATGGACAAATGTGGAGATCAGGAGCTAATAGTGGGTCGATATTAACACTTAGTACTGATGCTGAGATAGCAGGAAACAAAGTAGCGGCTGGTGATTATTTAATTTTCACTATTCCTGGTAAAGATGAATGGCGTTTCATGTTATATTCAGACCTTTCAATTGGAGGAAGTGTTAATAAATATGATAAGTCGAACGAAGTATTGTCTACTACTGTGAAGCCTACAATATTAGCACAAGCTACCGAAACGTTAACTTTTAACATAACAGACATTAGTGAAGACAATACTACTGCAAACATTGAATTAACATGGGCAGATGTTTCTATTAAAGTTCCTATGAAAGTTGACTACGACAAAATAGTAATGGCGCAAATAGAAAAGAATACTAAAGTAAATGTTGGAAATTATTCAGCAGCTGCAAACTATTACTTCAACACAGGGAAAGACTTAGAACAAGCTTTGAAGTGGATGAATATGTATTTAGCAGAAGGCAACAACAACGAGCAATTTTGGAACATTCACACCAAAGCTAAAATTTTAGCAAAAATGGGAAACAAAAAAGAAGCAAAAGCTGTAGCTGAAGAATCGTTGGCTAAAGCCAAGGCTGCTGCCAATGGTGATTTTGGATATATCAAAAGAAACGAAGACTTGATTAAGTCTTTATAAAACCTTTATCTTTTTTAATATTAAAAAAGGAGTGAATTTAATCATTCACTCCTTTTTTTTATCTCATTGCTTTTGTTTTTTGACAGATTTACCTTTATCTACGAATCGGTAACCAAGAGAAAATTGAACCACAGAACTTTTTAGTGCACTTCCAGCTGAAGTTAAGTTGTTAACATCTGTCAACCCTATTACATATCGTGCATCGAGATTTATTTTAAAAGGTAAATCAACACCTAAACCTACACATAAATTCCAAACTCTATCACGCAATATATTTTCATGATCAGTATTTGTGCCGTCAGCTGCTTCCTTTATAGCCGAAGTTAATAAGTCTAATTGAGGACCAATTTGTACGTTAAGCCCCTTAACCATATACCATTTAATGATAATCGGAACATTTACATATTTAAAGTCAAATACATCTTGACCAGCTGTTGTTTGCAAAATGTAACCTTGCTTAGAAAATAAAATTTCTGGTTGAAAACCAATCTTACTGCCTTTTATAGTAGCAAACATACCCCCATGATAACCAGTAATGGACTTATATGTTTCCCCTACAGTTGCATTAGCGTTTACACTAGATAAATTAGGGCCTAATTTCAACCCCATACTAAATTTAGATTGCGCTAATGCGGAAATTGAAATAAGCGCTATAAATGCCAGTATCAAAAATGATTTCTTTTCCATATTATTTTATTTTCAAGTTTAGTTTGAAAAGGTATTAGTAAATCATTAAAACTCCAAGGGTATATTTCGCAAATACCCCTTGAAACTTTATGTAATTTTATTAAGAAAACGAATAAACTTCCTTAATTATTCACTTATAAAAATACACTGATGCCAATTCTAAATTGAATCCCACCATGTATTTCTTTTGTATTTGGTGCTGCTGTTTTATCCTTTATTGAGTTACTACCATAAATCAACATAGGTTCAACAGCAACATTGTCATTCAAGAAATAAGCATACCCTCCTCCAAATTCAAAACCAAAAAGTCCAAAATTAGTCTCTGTAACGGTAACATTGCCTCCACCATTATCTTGCGTATCTTTTTCCTTACCACTACCTAGAGAAACTGATACATGACCAAATAAGCCCATATCAGTATAGTATCTTGCAAACGGAGCAAATGCCAAGGAAGTCGTATTAAGTTTGTCTGCTGATCCATCCCGCTTATAATTTGATGTGGCAATATTTATTCCTCCACCAACAGCTAACCCATCCATAATAAAATACCCAACATTAGGGTTCATATTAATAGCAGAATATTTACCTCTAGTGGTAATCGCAGTACCATCGTCTCGTTTTTCTGTATTAAATGTAAGACCAATAGTTCCTGAAGCCATTTTAGTTCCTTTTGTTGTTTTTTGAGAATAGCTAAACCCAGCCAACAATACACCTAACGATAATGTTAATACTATTTTTTTCATTTGATTTTAATTTAGTTGATATTTAAAAAGTTAAAAATAAAGCAAAAATAATTGTTAATTCGTTGATTTTACATTTATTCATTACACTTCAAACTCGGGGTGTTTACCTCTTATTGAACGGTAAAAATTCATAATAGTTAACATGTCTTCCTCCATATTATCCGTAGGGTAAAAAGGTTTATCTACCAGTATTGTTTTTTTAGAGAAGTCAAATCCTACCTTATAAATTGGCACTTCTGCCCCAACTGCAATATGATAAAACCCTTTTTTAAACTCATTAACTTTTTTTCTAGTCCCTTCTGGTGCTAATGCTATTGCAAATTTTTCTTTCGAATTAAATAGATCAACCACAGCTTCTACAATATTATTTTGTTTTGTACGCTCTACAGGATGTCCACCCATTGCTCTAAAAATAAAACCATAAGGCCATCTAAATAACTGACTTTTCCCTAGAAATTTAACATTCGAAATATTTAAAATACTTCGTGCCATTACACCAATAATAAAATCCCAATTACTCGTATGAGGAGCAACTATAACGACATATTTGTCAACAATATTGTCAAAATCACCTATTATTTTCCATTTAATAACTTTAAAAAAAACAAATCGGTAGATTGACTTTAACATTATAATAACATCATTAATTCACACCAAGTTCAGGATATTTCCCCACTTTTGTTCTATAAAATTTTTTTATGATATCAATATCTGCATCAATATCACCTGTAGGAGAGAATAATGGACC
>JAOULS010000288.1 GCA_029881895.1 Cyclobacteriaceae bacterium
TTCGGAAGACATATTGATAAACTAAAAAGGAGTAATCAAAAAATTGATTATGTAAGCGTTTGTTCGCCCAATTATTTGCACGATTCTCATATTCGATTTGGACTACGTGAAAATGCAGATGTGATTTGTGAGAAACCAATTGTGCTCAATCCTTGGAATGTCGATTCGCTACAAGAAATAGAACGAGAAACAGGCAATAAAGTGTTTAATATTTTGCAATTAAGGTTACACCCAAGTATAATCCAGTTAAAAAAGGAAGTAGACGCCTCAAAGTCTAATTCGAAAAAAGAGGTAGACTTAACTTATATTACTTCACGAGGACATTGGTATTACACCAGTTGGAAGGGAGATATCGCTAAATCAGGAGGAATTGCAACGAATATAGGGATTCATTTTTTCGATATGCTGATGTGGGTTTTTGGCAAAGTACAGAAGAGTGTAGTGCATTTGCATGAGCATGACAGAGCTGCAGGGTATTTAGAGCTTGAAAAAGCTAGAGTGAGATGGTTTTTAAGTATAAATAGCGATAATCTACCCAAAGAGGTGAAGAACAATAAAGTGCCCACTTTTCGTTCGATAAGGGTTGATAATACAGAATTCGAATTTAGTGGAGGGTTCACGGATTTACATACAAAGAGTTATGAGAATGTAATTTTGGGTAATGGTTTTGGTCTAGAAGAGACGCTACCTTCTATTCATTTAGCCCATAAGATAAGAAATGCTTCACCCATTGGATTAAAAGGAGATTATCACCCAAGTGCAAAACTTCCTTTGGCTAATCATCCATTTTCAATTCAGTAGTATGCTAAGGAGTGTATTTTCAGTTCAAAAGTGGAAACATCTTTTTAAGATGTTTGACGACATTAGAAAAATTAATCAGCGGTTGAGTGGTCGCATTGAGGAAGCAGGGATAATAGAAGGAATACATTTTGTAAAACTAAAGGAAGGGTATCATTTTTTTAGTTATCCCGCAAAAGTCTATCAAAAACAATGGTATTTTTTGTTGAATAAAAGCATCAAAAAGCATGTTCCGCCTGAATGCATGAATGTACTTTTTGATGTTAGCTTTCGTTACATAGGCCCTTCATCAAAGCAAGCCGCTTTTGATGAAGGAAAATATTTTGACATTGCCAAAGGTGCGCATGTGGTTGAAATAGGCGCATTCATTGGGCTACAGGCCATTCGTTTGGCAGAGATAGTAGGAGAAAAGGGGAGGGTAGTAGCTGTAGAGGCGGTGAAAGAAAATTTTGAAATGATGAAAAAAAATATTGAATTCAATGGTATTTCAACTATTGATTTTCACAATGTTGCCATTTGGAAGGAAAAGGGGACACTTGATTTTTATTTTGATGATGCTCAAAAAAATAGTGCCGATGCCTCTGTAGTGAAGCATAAACGAGTAGAAGTAGTGCCTTGCGATACAATCGACAATATGGTACGCCTATCTTCTTTAGAAAAAGTGGACTTTGTTAGAATTCAAGTGAATGGTGTCGAAAAAGAAGCCATTGAAGGGATGTCGATGACCATAAAAGATGCCCCTAAAATACTAGTAGCAGTACCCTATAAAAACAGACTTGAAATAAAAAATACGTTGAAAGGCTACCATTATAAAGTAAAAGAATCAAAACATAGTCTTCTGGCGGAGGTGTAATGAACGATATAATAGCTCATTATACTAATTGTTTTTCCTAAAATATATTTACTCCTTCAAAGACATAAATATACTACCACCAAAAGCAAGTAAGATTAAAAGTGACGACACTAACATGATTGGATTGCCAATAGCATATGTTTTTGGTGCAAATCTAAATTCAATGACATGCTCTCCGGCAGGAATTTCTAATCCACGAAGAACATAGTTTGTTTGGATAATATCTATAGGTGTTCCGTCAATAGTAGCAGACCATCCTTTTGGATAATATATTTCAGAAAAAACAGCAAAAGATAGACCAGATATAGAGGCTTTATATCTCAGGTAGTTGGGAGTGTATTCTTCTAAATTAATGTTGCCATTACGGTTGTAAGTATTGGTTTGTATATTGAAATTAGTGGTATTTACGATAGCTGTAGTTTTAGTGTTGATTCCATTTAATGCCTGAATTTCTTCATTGGCACTCGCTACATTTTTAATATCATTTACCAACCAAGCAGCACCATTGGCATTATAATTAGGGATAATCGCATTCTTTTCAGCACCAGCAATAAAATATTTGGTATTGAGCATGTTTACCACTTCTAAATCATTAAAATTAAATGATTGCGCACGTAATGAGTCTATTAGTTGTTGCATTTCTGGTGCTAAGTGGGTTTCAATCAAATCTTGATACCTGCCCATTTTAGCACCATGATAACCTCCTAATGAATGATGATGGTAAGAGGTGCGTGCGTCATTCCAAGGGTTGATCAAATTGAATACACGATAGTGTGTATTGTCTTTTTTAATTTCAATATCAGCATCATTTGCTACAAAGAAATCTTTTTTTGGATTCCTTCCATAGTTATTTTCTCCGAACACTCTGTTATCAACCCCCCACATGTCAATCAAAATCAATATAGTAATCAATGACCAAGCAATATTTTGGGATAACTTTGATTTTAATACCATGAATATAATTGCAGAACTAGCCATAATAAAGAGTAATGCACGACCTGCATCAGCTCTTAATAAGCTAACACGATCTTGTTTTAACGCAGAAACCAACCATACAGGTAGTTGCTCATCAATTGGTGATTTAAAGCTGCCAAATCCTCCAGTCAAGAAGAAGAAAATAGCAATACCCATAACTGATCCAAGGGCAATTAATGCTTTCTTTTGCGTCTGTTTGTTAAGCCCTGTCTCAAGTAATTTTTCTAGTCCTATAAACCCGAGTAGGTTCATGGCCAATATAGGAAATATCATAGCGAAAGTAACGGAGCGAAATTTGTTGTATCCAGGGAAATAATCGAACATAAAATTATTGAATCCTGAAAAGTTCTTTCCCCAAGAAAGCATAATTCCTAATATAGTGATTGATACTAGCCACCAAACATATTTTTTGTCTGCAAACACAACACCAAGAGCAAATAGTAGCACCACAATCACACCTCCGTAATAAGGTGCTGTAATGGGTTGTTCCCCCCAGTAAGCAGAAGTATATCGAGCTAATTGATTTGCCTGTTGTGGGTTTTTAGCGAGGGCTTTATAGGTAGCACTCTCTTGATTTTGAACTAGGTAATTTGCACTTGCTCCACCTAAAATATTAGGGAGTAATAAGGTAAAAGGTTCTACAATCCCATTACTATACTGAAAAGCATATTTTTTATCTAACCCATCTTTAG
>JAOULS010000289.1 GCA_029881895.1 Cyclobacteriaceae bacterium
CATCATGGATTGGCCACAAACGGTTAAAGTAACTCCCGCAGCTTTCAATTCTTTTAATAAAGGGACATTAGGGTTTTCCATTCCAAACCGTTTCTGAAAAGCCTCATTATTCAAAAGGGCAAGGGTTACTGGGCCATGAATCGCCAACACTACATCCATTTTTGTTACATCTGCACCACTCACCGCATGTAAATTCAACATTCTGGCTACGTTGTTTAATCCCCAAGCTACTTTGCTCTTTTCCTCTGAGCCTGTCATCACATCTACTACAATCGTATACGGCAATTCTGAATCTACATTCAGCGTAGCCTCTGTAATAGCGTATATTCCTCCATAACTTTTAATAACAGGATTAACTTTTTCCTGACCAAACAAACTGGTCACCATACAACAGCTAATGATACAAAGTATACTATATTTCATGACATTTAGTTTTATTAGTTCTATCGATTTTTCATTCTTTAATTAATCAACCTTTCATCTTTTTTCACCTTGTTTACCACACTATCTTTTTCATCGTCTTTCAATTGCAAACTCTCCACCACACGATATGGAGTAGGCTTGCTCAACGAAAAGAAAACAAGTACAATCATAAACATTGCTACAAAAGTATTTGTGAAGGTAAGGTAGTACCCCAATACACTTAAAATTAGTGCTAATTCAAGCCCAATAAATTTTATCCACGAACATTTTAGATAATTTTCCAGTTTTTCTTGTAATGGTAAATGATTATCTATTTTTCTCAACTTCTTTTTAAATAAAGAAAACGATATCCCTACGATTCCAAATATTACAATGGGGCCTAAAAAATTAAAAACATCCATATTGTCGACTTCTACTGTTGAATATCTCCCATCTTTTGCTTCCAAAAAAAGCCATCCAAAGACAGTAAGTGGTACTGCAAGTATTCCATGAAAAAAGAGATTTATCTTATCGAAAAATGACTTTATGGAATACAATTTCTCATTGTTTTCGTTACTCATATTATTTTATATCAAGGATATTACGCTAAATTAGCAATTAATGTAAAGTTGTAGTAAACTTATGCTCTTAATCATTGAAAATGTTTTTCACGATCATTACTTTTAGGAATGTTAATGAATGAAAATTTAACACGTAAAGAGCAAGTATATCTACATGCCACAGTAATGTTTAAAGATCGTGGCTATGCGGCCACTTCAATGCGTGACTTGGCTAACTCTTTAGGGATAGAAGCCGCAAGTTTATATTCGCACATTAAATCAAAAGAAGAGATTCTTCGAAAAATATGTTTCGATATTGCTGCTGAATTTATTAGTGGACTAATAGATATCGAACAAGAAGATATTCCTGCAAGTGAGAAATTACGAAAAGGGATTATCTCTCACACAAAAGTTATAGCGAGAGATTTAGCTTCATCAGCAGTTTTTTTTAACGAATACAGGTGTCTGAGCCCTTCCTATTTACATGATTTTTTATTATTACGAATCAATTACATCAATCGATTTAAGAAGATAATCAAACAAGGTATTGCTGAAGGTGAATTTGTCAACATCGATATTAAACTTGCTGTTATGACTCTTTTTTCGTCATTGAACTGGATGCCTTCATGGTACAACCATACTGAAAATATAAATCAGGAAAAAGTAAGTGAAGAACTTGCTAACATGTTAATTAAAGGATTAAAAAAATAAACAAACAACAACACATAAATTATGTACGGAGGTGGAAATACTTTTGAAAAACTACAAACGAAAGCTCTAAAGGATGAAGACCCTCAATTATTGGCAGTATTTGAAGCCAGAATTGAAAGAGGTGAAAAAATTGAACCCACGGACTGGATGCCCGATTTGTACCGTAAACAACTTATCCGAATGATTGAGCAACATGCTCATAGTGAAATCATAGGCGCTTTGCCAGAAGGTACTTGGATAACGCGTGCCCCTGGGTTCAAAAGAAAATTAGCCTTAATGGCTAAAGTACAAGATGAAGTAGGACATGCACAGTTGCTATACAGTGCAGCCGAAACCCTTGGAAAATCACGAGAACAAATGATTGATGACCTAATAAGCGGAAAATCCAAATACTCTAATATTTTTAACTATCCTGCATTTACTTGGGCAGACTCTTGTTTTATCTCATGGTTAGTTGATGCAGGCGCTATAGTGAACCAAACTGCCAATGCTAGGGGTAGTTATGGTCCATATTGCAGAGCACTTGAAAGAATATGTATTGAAGAGTCTTTTCATTTAAAATACGGACATCATTGTGTGATACACTTGGCTACCGGAACTCCTATTCAACGTAAAATGATGCAAGAGGCATTTAACCGATGGTGGCCACCTATGATGCACTTTTTTGGACCAAGTGACAAAATATCAGCTCATACTGAGGTATTAATGAAATGGAAAGTGAAGATGGACACCAATGACAATATGAGAAATCAATTCTTGGACATGTATGTACCCAAAATTTGGGAATTGGGATTAACACTACCGGACCCCAACTTAAAAAAGAATGAAGAAACAGGGAGGTGGGAATATACCGAACCCGACTGGGAAGAGTTTAAAAGAGTAATCAATGGTGATGGCCCATGTAATGCTGAACGACTAGCTGTGAGAAGAATGGCAGAAGAAAGAGGCAGATGGGTAAGAAAAGCATTGTTAAGTCCTAAATCGAAATATGTAACTCCTCTGGCATAAATTATGGAATCTTTAGACCCTCGATTGAACCGCATTGATTTAGATGCCTTCAATCAAACAAAACCAAAAACAAGGCTCGACCAGTTCGAGACCTATGAAGTATTTGTTCAGGCAAAAGAAAATAAATCGTATCAACATGAAGGAGTAGTACATGCTCCAAATGAAGAAATGGCTTTCCTATTTGCAAAAGAACAATTCAGTAGAAGAGGAACTTGCACAGGAATTGCCGTATGTAAAACCGAGAATATTAAAACAAGTCCTACTACCGACAATGGAAGGAATGTATACGATGAGTACGAGCCTCCTCATTCAGAGCTGGGTGAATACGAGAAATTTGATGTTTTCCATCTTTTTAGAAGAGGGAAACAACACTTACACATAGGAAAAGTAGAGGCATCAAGTTATGATGAAGCTTTTAATAAAAGTAAAGCCCTTTATAATAATGACAAAACGGTACTAAACGTATGGGTGGTAAAAACTGAAAACATAATGTTTATAGACGAAAACTATCGAGATATTTGGTATACACTATCCGAAAAACAATTCCGTGAGGCTACTGCCTATCGTGCATTAGATAAAATTAAAAAATTTAAAGAAGAAAACAGCTTATCATAAAGATGAACGAAAAAG
>JAOULS010000290.1 GCA_029881895.1 Cyclobacteriaceae bacterium
TTTTAGCCATTGATGAAGTGGCTGATGAACTTGTAGCTAAAGAAGATGCCATTGATTCAACGCTACTGATAGAAACTGAACCACTACAAACCGTTTTACCACCTGAAACTGAAACAACTGAGTCAGTAACTGAAAATAGTGAAGAAGTAGCTCAAAACGAACCCCTTCTAGCGGTTGATGAAGTGGCTGATGAACTTGTAGCTAAAGAAGATGCCATTGATTCAACACTACTGATTGAAACTGACGACATAAATAATGTAACTGACACACGTATTGAGAGTAATACTATCAAAAATAGCGAAGCATTTAACTATCGTATTCAGATAGCTGCAGCAAGATCGAAAGAAAGTAATGCAAATCTAAAAAACATCTATAAAGGGGATAAAACAATTAATTCATTTGAAGAAGATGGTTATTTCAAATACTATATTGATGAAACACCCAGCTATAAGGATGCAAAGAAAATATTAAAAGAAAGTGGTGTTAAAAGTGCATTTATTGTTGCATATAGAGGTGATGTGAAATGGAAACTACAAGAAGCGATTTCTTTACAAGCTAAAAATGCTCTTCTTCAAAAAACAGAAACCTCTTCTGACCAACTTAGTGAAGCAAAAAAAGAACTAGAAGAAAAATTAATTACTGCCACACCTTCGAATAACAACGAAATTGATGATTTCCAATATCGAGTACAAATAGCAGCGGCTAGAACCAAAGAAAGCGATGCACATTTAAAAGACATCTACAAAGGGGATAAAACTATACGTGTATTTGAAGAAGAAGGATATTTTAAATACTACATTATTGAAACACCTAGCTACTTTGTTGCTAAAAAGGTACTCAAAGAAAGTGATGTTAAGCAGGCTTTTATTGTTGCTTATAAGAACGAGGTGAAATGGAAAATAGAAGATGCCCTAGCTCTTCAATACATACCACCTATAGTAAATGGAGCCTTAGAGAAGAACGATTCCTTACATAAAATAGTAACTACTAATTTTGAATTCGATGCGTTTACCCTGTCATCAAGTGAAAAATTACATTTACAAAAATTTGTGATTGATCCACTTAAAAGTAACACCTCATCATATGCTATAGTAAATGGGTTTACTGATATTCGGGGAAGTGATGTGTATAATTATGGGTTATCTCAAGAACGAGCGTTATCTGTAAAACAATTCATCCTCAATCAAGGAATAGATGCTCAAAGAGTGACTACACAGTTTTTTGGAGAGTCACAAGTGATTAAATATTGTCCAGAAGATGAAAATTGTGATGAAAAAATACACCAAGTCAACAGGCGTGTGGAAATTCTCCTTTTAACACCAAAAAAATAAAAGGGATTTTAATTGAAAAACAGAAATTAGCATCATCATTTCCTGGTGATAAATAATTTTGATAAATCAGCTAATTCGATGTTAACACCCAACATCATTCCTGTATAGTCCTTCCCGAAACTCATTCCTAATACTATTTTCTCGAAAAACAAAAATGATATTCCAGCTCTAATACGAATACTTCCATCCCTTTCTATTAGAAGTGTATTAATACCCATGCCTAAGGCCCTATTATTGGGATTGGCAATGTTTTCTAACATATAATAGGCACCTATATTTACCCCGTCTAATGTCTGTGTTTTTACCGAATCTCTATTGTTCAACGGCAAATCTATAGCCGAAAGACCTGCTGTAAGAATAAACATATCTCTGGTAGTGCGCTTAATATAAGCACTTCGTATTTTCGCATCTCCAACAGGATTGGTCATTTCAATATTAAACTTCTCCCCATAATTAACGCCAAGACTTTTTGGTGATAACGTAGCCACAATACTATCCTTTTTCTCAGTAAGGACTAAAGGTATAGGATTTCCTAATTTTGTACCATCTTCTCGTAATAACTGTGCAGAAAAGCGCTCGATATCCCTCGTATTGTTTACAGGTAGTTTTATCGTGATAGGAACTTGGTTCTCTAACACTAATACATCATGTGTTTCACCAATGGGAGTAGATTTATTCGTGTAAAAATAAAAAATAGTATCGGACGGGTCTAACCAGTTTTCAATTCGAAAAGGTATTTCTTTTACAATGTGGTCTTTAAGTTTTACCGATACTGTAAAACTTGATTTAATTAGCTCTAAACCCGTCTGTACTTCTATTCTTTTATCGGTATCAAATGCTTCGGTAGACAATTTTATAAAATCATCTTCCTCTTTCAACATTACTTTTACCTCACTCGCATGTTGAATGTTTAGTATTCGAGTAGTCGTTCCCTTTTTTACTGTTTTTTTCAAAACCGTAATCATTGGTAGTTTGTAGATTTTATTAAACTCACCATTCCACGTGTTTTTTCCTTTTAAAAGTATAAATTTCATGTTTGAAGGCACGCCTTCAGGCAATGCCACCATTGCCGTAAAACTGTCATCTGTTATTTTATTAGGTTGTATTACCAATTCATCCGGGAGACCTATTAATTTGAGTACGAAGCCAGTACTGTCGTTCAATTTCAGATAAGGCCCTCCTACTCTAGTAAACAACATTTTAGTGGGAATACCTGCTACCAAAGGTTTTGTATCAAGTTCTGGTTGTACTGCAATGGAAGTAGCTTTCAATCGGACAGTAATTGTTTTAAAATCACTTTTTTTACCATCTGTATTGATAACTCTAACTTTAAATTTTGCTGAACTTTGTATTTCTTCTCTTTTAAACCATACTTGTGCTGAAATCACCCCATTTTTAGAATTTACAATTGATCTTAGTTTCCCTGTGTCTTCAAGGAAGTTAGGATACGACTCATGTGGAAATATTTCTAATTGAGCGCCACGGAACACATTTTGCACTCCAAGAATCAAATTAAAATTATCTTTGCCTTGTTCTACAGGAAAAGCTAGCCCTACTCCTCTGATGTTTGGTGTTACCGCATTTATCTTAAATGGAACTTTCGTGATTGTATTCGTGAATTTTCGTTTAAATACTATATTTTGATCACCCAATTGTAATGAGTCTTGATTGAATTTTCCATTAATACGATAGGTAGCGGGCTGATTGGGTACTTTTTTTAATGGAAAACCCTGCAATGACACTAAGTCAAACGCTTGGTCTAGGTGATCTCCTTGTAATTGGATGGTAGTATTGGTAAGCGATCTTGATTTATCAACAGTTAATAAATTTTCCAACTTCTCACCATTAGGATACGTAATGGTAAAAGACTTAAGAACAGGCTTATCATTCACAATTTTAAACTTTCTGATA
>JAOULS010000056.1 GCA_029881895.1 Cyclobacteriaceae bacterium
TTCAATGTCGGTCCTAGAATTTCTAGAATAGTCTAATATATCTTTAATAAAGCTATCTAATTTTTGGGTACTTGTACCTATTCTATTTATATACTCTTTGAGCATTTGTGAGTCCGATTCATTTTTACTCAAATTAACTAAGCCAAGAATGGACGAAAGAGGAGCTCTAAGGTCATGTGATACACTATACACAAATTGATCTAATTCAGTATTTACCCTTTTAATATTTTTGTATTGACGATGAAGCTCTTCATCGATGCTAATTTTGTTTATTACAATCGCTAAAATTTTGGCTACAGATTCTAAAAAATCAATTTCAATTTTATTTTTTTTATGATTAACCGCTAAATACACGATTATAACCCCTAGTACATCTTCATTAAGCATAATAGGAACACTATAATGACCGTGATTTTCCATGTTCTTGTATATAATAGAGTGGTCACTATCTACACAATCTTTATAGATCGTTTTTTTTTCTTTGGCGGCTATGCCACACAAACATTCACCAAATGCTACTCCTGTTTTTCCACATGAGTTTAACATAGCCTTCGAAAAATTTAAATGACTGACTAATTTCAATCGATTTTCTTTAGTGGTTAAAAATATCCCCCCTTTTGATTGAAGCTTAGCAAACGAAGCATTTAAGATTATTTGTATTGACCTTTCTAGTATTTCTTCCAGTTTAAAATTTTGATGTTTGAGAAGTAGAATGTCTTTTAATATGTTTTGTTGTTCTAAGGCTTGAAACAATGCAAATTGTTTTAATAATCGATGATTATATAAAAATCCAAATACATACCCTGTAATTCCGCCAACAACAAAAGGCATGAATATACCGCTTGTAAATATGGTGGAGTTTAGGAGAACAACCATATTTATGGTGTATAAACTAAATGTTACAGTAGTAGTGATTAATATCCCTATCAGGATATATTTGTTAAAATATATTGATTGATTAGACACAGTATAAATATAGTGTAATTTACTAAATAAAAATAAATGGATGAAGTCTAGAAGAAAACTACAGCTTTATAACACACATTTTTTGACTCGGTAAAAGAGTGAAGCCTCTTTCACCCCCTTATTGGCTACCCTTTAATATTTCATCCCTCCGAAAGGAGTTTTTAAAGTCCCTTACTAACCAACAGCTCGCTCATACAATACCACTCTTTAGTAGGTGGGCAATGTTATGTACACGAATTATATGTTCCAGTCCATTATGGTATTACAGTTGATTCAATAAAGCATCCATTTTTGCAACGACTACCAAATTACGATTAGGAAAGAATGACAGAAGATTCTCGTACTGAATTTTTTATTATTTTACGATAACATCATACTGTTCATTAAATACAGTAATAAATAATGGGTAGTTTCCTTTTAACTGGTTATAGTCGGCCGATTCTTTGTTTAGTCGATTTTTAGTAATAATTACAGATAGCCTCAAATTTCCTTTTTCTTCAACTAAGTGTGAGAAAATAAACGTTCGTTCTTCGTTGGGCAAAAGATTATTATCGTCTAATTTTTTTGCCGTTGGATACCATTGCCATTGTTCGCCAATTCTTTCTGTTTTTTTTGATAAGGTTTCGCCCGATTTATTTTTTAATTCAAATGTGATGTTGAAAAAGCGTTCAGGATCCCCTGTTGGGACTTTATGACCTGCATGTTCATTTTTTAACTTTAGTTTAAAAATTAGCTCATCTTGGACAGCGTATGAGGTTTTTAAGGTGGAAGGATAGAATGCCAACCCATTTAACATTTTAGTCTCTACGGTGTCAAATTTAGGAATCCCAGAACCAGCAAAGTAATGAAGGTGGCTAAGTCGTTTTTCAGCACCCTCAACGATTGGTCGCTGAACAGGTTCCATGTGACAACTGACACAATTTTTTTCTTTAAAATAAGGTCCCTCTTTCCACTCATCCCCAGTTTCAAAACTACAAGCCAAAGTTGGGGTGATTACCGCTACTGCATTATGACATGATATACACAGTTTTTCAGAAAGAAATTCGGTGTTTTTAACGGTTTTATGGGGGGCTTTTTTTGTTCCTGTAGGCCCAATGATGACGTTATTTCTGACATGACAACTAGCACAATTAATACCTTCTTGCTGAAGGTCTCTATCAAAGTGAATATTTTTTTCTTTTACTGGTTGATATATATCTCCATCAATTAATCCGGTAATAATAAACTCTTGTTGATTTTGTAAAGGAATATGACAATTTATACACATAAAAGGGCTTGACTCTTTTTTAAGCTCTGCTTGAAACTGTAAATCCGTCCAAGCGTGAGCATGTGTAGATAATTGCCATTCTTGATAGTGTTTTTGGTGACACGTTCCGCACTGTTTGGCACTTAACGAAGTTAGTCCTTCTGGTATTTCCTGATGAGGAACCGCCTTTTCCCATGATTTAGTTAATGGTAATATGTTTTTTTTATTATTATGGCGAAAAGTTAAATACACCAAAACAATAGCAAACACCACTACGGTGAATTTTATAAATTTGTTCTGCATAGCTTATTACAACTTTATACACACATTTTTGGCCTCGGTAAAAAACCGTAACGCCTCGTTACCCCCTTCTCGACCTACTCCCGATTGTTTCATTCCTCCGAAAGGAGTTCTTAAGTCCCTTACTAACCAACAGTTCACCCATACAATACCACTTTTTAGTTGGTGGGCAATGTTATGTGCTCGGGTTATGTTTTCAGTCCATAGTGTAGCGCTTAAACCATAAGCGGTGCTATTTGCATATTTCACGGCCTCTTCTTGTGTATCAAAAGGCATGATTGTAACTACTGGGCCAAATATTTCCTCTTGGTTTGTACGGCAATTATGACCCAAACCAGTAATTACAGTTGGCTCAATGAAATAGCCGTTTTCACAGCGTCCTTTTAAATGTACTTGCTGTCCACCAGCAACTACTTGTCCACCTTCTTCTTTTGCCAACTTGATATACGATAATACTTTTTTCATGTGGCTTTCTGAAACTACAGCTCCTGTTTTTGTAGTGTCTTCTAGGGGATCGCCAATTGTCATTTTATTCACTTTATCCACAAAAGCAGTTACAAATTTGTCATAAATAGATCGTTCCACTAGAATGCGCGAGCCACATAAACAAATTTGCCCTTGGTTGGAAAAAGAGGACATTACTGATGTATTCAAAGCTTGATCAAAATCACAATCGGCAAAAATTAGGTTAGGGTTTTTTCCTCCTAGTTCAAGCGATAGCTTTTTAAACATGGGTGCTGCGGTAGCAGCGATATGTTTTCCAGTAGCTGTTCCTCCAGTAAAGGAAATTATAGGGATGTCTTGGTGTTCTATAATAGCTTGCCCAGCTTTTGTGCCCAGTCCATGAACAATATTCAACACTCCTTTTGGAAGACCTGCCTCTATACATAATTCAGAAAACAGATAGGCAGTCATTGGTGTGATTTCAGAAGGTTTAGCGATCACACAATTTCCTGCTGCCAGTGCAGGAGCAATTTTCCATGTAAAAAGATAGAGTGGTAAATTCCAAGGTGAGATACAACCAGCAATACCGATGGGTTCTCTAGTGGTGTAGTTGATCGCTACGTTATCCATTTTATGTGCATCAGTATTAAAATGTAAAATTGCGGTAGCAAAAAACCGTATATTTGATGATGCCCTTGGAATATCAACAGAACTTGCAAGAGAAAGGGGCTTTCCATTGTCGATAGACTCTGCCAATGCCAACTGATTAAGGTTTTTATCGATTAGAACTGCAATACGTAGAAGTAGATTACTACGCATTTCTACTGGGGTACTCGACCAACTTGGGAAAGCTGTTTTAGCAGCATTTACAGCACGCTGAATGTCTTGAGACCCAGAATCAGGAGTTAGGCTGTATACTTTCCCTTCAGCAGGGTTGAAATTATCAATATACTGCCCTGATTGTGGGGCAACTAATTCTCCGTTGATGTAGTTCTGAATTTTTTTCATAATGGTTTAAGTCTAAATGGTAGCGTAAAACAAGGTACTATTAACAAACAAGATATAAGAAATAAATAGTATATAATTAACTATTTAACCATGTGTCATTATTTTTTTTAAAAATCCTATTTTCATGAAATATTACAATTTTAATCATTATATGATTCAAAATTATTATCTTTGCAAAGCAAAAAACACCTTAACAAGGCAGAGCATGTAAGGGAAAAATGATTTAAAAAAATCAATGAATAGAAATGATTTCTTGCATAAACAACTAGACCAATATAATATTGTTTCTACTACTGATACACATGGAGTAATCATTTATGCAAATGATAAATTTTGTGAAGTAGCAAAGTATAGAAGAGAAGAATTAATAGGAAAAAGTCATAAAATATTAAATTCAGGGAAACATTCTAAAGCGTTTTTTTCAGAAATGTGGGCTACAATTTCAAAAGGCAACACATGGAGAGGAGAAATTTGTAACAAATCAAAAGATGGAACTTTATATTGGGGGGACAGTTTTATTATTCCTGAAATGGATAGTGAAGGATTGCTTCAGTATTATCATTCATTTAAAATAATAATTACAGATCGGAAAAAAATTGAGGAAGAGTTGTATAAAACAAAAACTCACTTAGAGGAACAACTTGCCGAGGACAGAATTTTAAATAAAATTCTGTCTAACTCATCTTCTAAAGAGAATGTGTCAGATTTTTTAAATGCTAGCGTAGAATTATTAGCAGATGGCAGTCATCTGAAGTGGTTAACTACAATGGCCGTTTTTACAACACAAAACAACAATAAAACCCTGAATTTAGAGTCATTTCAAAATCTTTCAAATACAATTGTTACAGATATTAACTGCTCTCTTATTGAGAAAAATGAAGTTTCAATTATAAAAAACGAAGAAAATATAGATTTTGAAAAATGGATAGAAGAGATACACCTGTTAAATGCTGTTCAGGATCAGTATATAAATATTCCAATATCATATAAAAATGACCCGTTTGGTTTTTTGATAGTTTATTTGCCTGATGATTTCGAAATAACTCAAAAAGAAGTTCAGTTTTTAAATAAGGTAGCTTCGTTATTTGCTAATAAGATAAAAATAGCGAAGAACCTAAATCACTTGAAAGAAAGTGAGCAAAAGTATAGAACGTTGTATAACACTACACCAGCGATGTATTTTTCTATAGATGAAAAGGGGAGTGTTATCTCTGCTAATGCATTTGCATCAGTATCACTAGGATATAATGACTCCGATTTGGTAGGTAAGCACGTGACTTTATTTTTGGAGCAGTCGATTCATAAGCAAGTACAAACAAATTTAAATAAGTGCTTTGAATTTCCGAATGATACACAAAATTGGGAAGTTAAGTTACTGAAAAAAAACGGCACTCATATTTATGTCAATACCACAGCTTGGGTGGAGGAAACATTAGAAGGAGGTGTTTTTATAAGAGTTATATGTAAAGATATCACACAAAGAAAATCGATACAGAATACACTAAAGGCTGAGAGGGAATTACTAATTAATGGTCCAACAGTAGTTTTTCAATGGTTGAACGAAGAAGGATGGCCTTCAACGTATGTTTCTCCTAATGTAGCCTCAATTTTCGGATATAGCACTAAAGATTTCATGGATCAGCAGGTTTTATATGAAGAGGTAATTCATCCAGATGATAAAAAATTGGTAAAAGAGGCTATAGAAAAATGGGCTGATAGTAAAGAGAAAAATTTTGTTCAGGAATATAGAATAATTAAAAAAGGAGGAGAACAAAGGTGGGTAAGGGATCATTCCACTATTACCCGAGATAGAAATGGTATAATTTGTTTTTATACAGGCCATGTTTATGATATCACAGAGTATTATCATGCTAGTGATGAAACTGAAATGGCTAAAGCGCGATTAATTTCTTTAATAGAAGCAATTCCAGATGCCATATTTTTTAAAGATGGGAACAGTAAATGGCTCATCACAAATGATGCTGCTAAAAAATTGTTTAAACTTCATGAGATAGATTGGCAAGGCAAATTAGAAATGGAGTTGGCTGAGATGCGACCAGAATTTTCACAAGCACACAAAGATTGTTTAATAACTGACGAGCAAGCTTGGGCAGCAAAAAAAATAACATTTTTTACCGAATTTATTGAGGATGATTTTGGTAATATGAGAGAGTATGAGGTGAGAAAAGTACCTAACTTTAACCCTGATGGTTCAAGAAAGGCACTAGTAATAATAGGTAGTGACGTTACTGAAAGGAAGGAAAAAGAAAAAGAACTACAGAAGAAAAACGAAAAATTAGAAGAGGTTGCCTGGGTGTTTTCTCATCAGGTAAGAGCACCTGTTGCTACAATAAAAGGGTTAACAAATGTATTTAATTTTAATAATATAGGGGATCCAATTAACAATCAGGTATTGTCTAGGATAAAGCAACCTGTTGATAATTTAGATGAAATTATATCCTATATAGTAGGAAAAACGAATGAATTAGATGATGAATTTTTCTCAACAGTAGTTACAACTCAAGAAAACATGAATCCATGAGATTAAATGTTTTTTACAAGCAAGATAAATCATTAGAGTATCTTTCTTAGTAAGCCTTTATTTGCTATCTCAAAATTGAAATTAGTACCCCAGCAGCAACGGCCGAACCGATTACTCCAGCAATATTGCTTGCCATAGCATAATGCAATATATGGTTGTGTGGGTCATGCTTTAGACTAATTTCATTTGCAACTCTGGAAGCCATAGGCACAGCACTAAGCCCTGTAGCACCAATCAACGGATTGATTTTTTTCTTAGCAAAGACATTATAAATTTTAGCTGCATAAATACCTCCCGCAATAGAGATGGAAAAGGCTATAAATCCACCCAGAATAATTAATAAGGTTTTATAATTTAAAAATGACTCAACAGTCATAGTGGCACCTACTAAAAGACCAAGAAAAATCGTAGCAGCATTCATAATACCTCCAGAGGCCACTTTATGCAGTCGCTCGGTCAACGATCCCACTTCTTTAATTAGATTACCAAACAACAACATACCTACAAGAGGAACTGAAGAAGGAACAGCCACGGAAACGATTGCGCCCACTACGATTGGGAATATAATTTTAGCTCGTTTGATGTTTTTAATTTTGGTTTTTGCTGGATAAAGTTTGTCCTGTTCTTTCATATTAATCATAAGTTCCTTTTTGTTGGTAGTTAATCTAACCACAAACGGAATGATTACTGGCACCAGCGCCATGTATGAATAGGCTGCAATAGCTATTGGTCCCAACAGATGTGGGGCTAAAATGATGGTTGTATAAATGGCTGTAGGGCCATCAGCACCACCAATTATGCCTAATGATGCAGCCTCTTTTGGAGTAAACTCAAGGTAGAGAGCCGCCATAAGCACGGAAAAAATACCAATTTGCGCTGCTCCTCCAAAAAAGGTTAACCGTAAATTTCTTAGCATTGGACCAAAATCGGTCATGGCGCCTACTCCCATAAAAATGATTGGTGGTAAAAGTCCTGTTTTAATAAGTGAATAGTATAGCAAATTCATAATGCCATACTCTTTGGCTATTTGTATTAAAGTAAGGTGTTCTATTTGGTCATTGACCACTACGCTCATCCCTCCTCCAAGTGCATTTGCCAAAATAATTCCAAATCCAATAGGTACTAAAAGAAGCGGTTCATAAGCTTTTTTGATCCCTAAATACAGAACAAAAAAACCAATTGCCAACATTAACAAAGTGCCAGGAGAGTCGATAAAACTCTGAAAAGCTGTCATTTCATACAGCTGATTGATAATTTCCATACGTATTTAAAGTCTTCTATTATTGCAGTTTTATAATTATGTCATCTTCATCAATTCCGCTTCCATCAGTAGCGCAAATTTCTACCACCGTTCCTGCTTTATCTGTAGTAATAGCATTATATACTTTCATGGCTTCGATATAGCCCACAACATCACCTACATTTATTTTGTCTCCTACTTTTATCCCTCTTTCTCCTGTTGATTTGGTGAGCATGAAGTTGCCCTCTATAGGGGCAATTACTTCAGAAAAACTGTTGTTTACAGCCGATTTTTCTGGCTGAGATTCTTTTTCTGGAGTAGTAGCGGGGGCAGGTTGATCGTCATATGAAATATGTACCAGGAATTTTTCGCCATTTACATCAATATTCATTGCACTTGGTTGTGGGGTAGGGGCAACCGAAGGAACCGTTGTTGCAGGAGAACTAGAAGTGGTTGTAGCTGCTTTTCTGGCGGCTAAGTCTTTTTCAAAACCCTCTTTGGCCTTCCCAGATTTATATGCTTTATACTGATCGGGGTGCATGGCATACTCCATTAGTTCTTCGTTATCTTGTCCAAGATTCCAGCCTTGTGCTAGCATATCGGCTTTGATACTTTCAAGTGCATCTGGATACAGGTCCTGAGGCACTCCAGTATAAAATGCTTTACCTGTGCTTTTTGCTAGTTGTACAAGCTCATCATCTAGCGTTCCTGGTAATTTACCTGATCTGCCAATAAGCAAGTCCCATGTATTGTCATCAATCATTGACCAACGTTCCTTACCTTTAAGCACTTGCATCACATTCATTAATGCTACGTTTTTAACATATTGGCTGTAAGGTGTTACTAATGGTGGGTAACCCATTTTAGGCCATATATATTCTACTTCTTCAAATAATTTTATTAGTAATTCATCTTGACTTAGTGTTGGCTTATCTCTTTTCGACATCCACTTATTTATGCTTTTGAGATTGTTTTCAAGATCGGCCATCAAACTTCCCATCATACCTCCGGGCAATCCGGGGCCAATAAGCAATGAATTCATGTGCCTATTTTTAGGGTTGATATAGTAGCCCAAAAAATCGTCAATAAATGTTTGAGTAAGTGAACGCACTTGCATATATGCCTTCATGTTAATGTCGGGAACTTCAAATCCTGCATCTTTCAACATTGCGTGAACAGTAAGCAAATCTGCATGACCTGTTCCCCAGGAAAGCGGTTCCATTGCCACATCAATAATATCAGCACCTGCACGTGCTACTTCTAAAATAGAAGCCACTGAAAAACCTGGGCCTGAATGACCATGATATTGAATCAATGTAGCTGGATGAGCTGCTTTTATTCCTCCTACGATTTTACCCAACGATACAGGTCGGCCAATCCCAGCCATGTCTTTAATACAAATTTCTTGAGTACCTAATTTGATGAGTTGGTCGGCCAGGTCGATATAATATTCTACGGTATGAACTTCAGAATCAGTAACACACAAGGCGGCTTGTGAAACCATGCCTTCTGCATTTGCAAACTTAATTGAGTTTTCAAGGTTACGCACATCATTTAGCCCATCGAACGAACGAGAAATATCGGTGCCTTGTGCCTTTTTAACTCGAAACATCAGCTGCCTTACATCTGCTGGAACGGGATTCATTCTTATTCCGTTCAATGCCCTCTCCAACATTTGCGTTTGAATACCCACATCATTAAATGGTTGTGTCCATTCTCTTACTGCCTTATTAGGGTTCTCACCAAACAAAAGGTTGATTTGCTCAAACCCTCCACCATTAGTTTCTACTCTGGCAAAACAACCCATGTCGATGATAGGTTGAGCTACCTTGTTTAATTGGTCGACACGAGGGACATATTTGCCGGAAGATTGCCACATATCCCTATATAGCAAGCAAAATTTTATTGACTTGGACATAATTCTATATTTAAAGCTTCTTTATTTTCGTGATTTTTCCTTTGCCTTTCGTTATTACCGTTACTATTGATGCTAAAACTGAAATTTTAGCATTCTCTATGGCTTGTGTTGCTATCTGAGCATGTGCTGAGGCAGCCACAGGCGTTTCTTCTGCAAATTTGTTGATCAATACAATCATTATTTTCCCTCCCAACACTACCATTCCTAAAATTGCAAAGACGGTTATCATGCCGACAGCCATTATTGTAAGTCCCATTTGTACTTCTTCGCTCATTGGTTAACTGTTTTAGATAAACAATATTCAAAATAAAACCCTATGAAGGTAGAAAAAAAGAACATAAGTCATGTTAATTCCTATTATTTGTTTGTAAACATAAAAATTATAGACCAAGAAACTTGACTTTAAGTAAAGTATACTTTACGTTTGCTCAAGCAAACTTTACAAATATGAAAACACATTTTTTATTTCCAAATAAAATAAAACCGCTAGGATGGATATTGTTTTTCCCATCGTTGCTTTTAGGCACAACAAATTTATATTTCGATTTTGAATTCGATTTTCTTGATCTTGTCGTATCAAGTGACACATTGTTTAAATTCGGGCCACAAAATTTAACCGATGAATTTGCATTGGTTGGTGTATTAGTAAGCCTTATGATGATTGGATTTTCAAAACTAAAAACTGAAGATGAATACGTTCAAAAAATAAGACTTGATTCGTTGTTATGGGCAATGTACCTCAATATTACATTGGTTATTTTGAGCACGCTGTTTCTTTACGGAGGATATTATTTTAGTGTCCTTATATATAACCTATTTACATTACCCTTATTTTTTGTAATTAGGTTTCATTATTACCTTTCCAAACGATGAAAAACACGATAAAAGTAGAACGTGCAAAAAAAGACATGACTCAGGAAGGGTTGGCTGAAAAAATCGGTGTATCTCGGCAAACAATTAATTCCATTGAAAAAGGGAAGTATGTGCCATCTACATTATTAGCAATAAAGATGTCTGATGTGTTTGGAGTTAAAGTGAACGACATATTTACGTTAGAAGAAGAAGATTGGAGCTAAGTAAAATGAAAAATATAATCATATATCTATTGTTGTTAATTACGACCACATCGTGCGTTGAGGTGTTATTTGAACATCCACAGCCTGTTAAAGTTAAAGCTGAAAAGCAATTTCCAGAACTAATGATCGGAGAGTATCTAGATGCTGATGATCAAAAAGTATCTATTACGCCTTTTGCATTCAGAACGCCTGATATGGAACATGATTCATTGGCCAAAATGAATAAAGATTTCGTATTAAAGCGCTTTAAAAGTTATTTTGTAATAAGCCTAAGAAATGAATTAGAATTATGGCAGGTAGCATTTATTACTATTGAAAAGAATGGTGATTTGAGTATGAAAATTATCGAGGCAAATGAGCGAGAAAAGATTGATATACTTAAAAAGATGGTTAGTGTTACCACCAAATATGATGATGAAGATGAATATTATATCATTAACCCTTCCAAAAAGGAATTGGCAAAAATATTGAAGGAAGACATATTTGAAGTAGCTAGGTTAAAAAAAATAAAATAATCGCCAGGTAATAATTTATGATAGTAGTACCTCTATACTAAATACTTTTCAGCTTTTTTCACAAAGGCCTCCATTTCACTCGGTTTACCAATACTAATTCGAATATGATCTTTCATATCATTCCATTTAGTAATTAAAACACCATCTTTTTTCATTTTCGACACCACGTCTTTATCAAAATGTTCGTGCCTTGTATAAATGAAGCTTGTAGATGACTTTGCATGTGATACACCCCATTTTTGGTAAGCATCGTACACAATTTGTTTGCCTTCCTGATTTTTACTTACGCAATGTCTCAAAAACTCAGGGTCTTCCATTGTGGCAATAGCTGCTGATAATGGGGCAACGCCAGCTGCAATTTCTCGACCGGGATGGCGCATTTGCAATTGCTCAATATTACCCATACTTGATATGGCATAGCCAATTCTTAATCCTGCCAGTCCGTATGCTTTAGAAAATGTTCTGATAACCACCAAATTTGGCAACTCGCTAACAAGCGACATCATACTACCTGCTAAGCCATTTTTAGAATATTCAATGTAAGCTTCATCAACACAAAGTAGAATATTCGATGGTACTGCCCTGCAAAATGCCTTAAGCGCTTTGGTGTCCACTTCTGTTGAAGTAGGGTTGTTTGGATTGCAGAGAAAAATAAGCGATGTTTTATCAGAAATCTCAGCGTTAAGTTTGTTGAGATCAATTCGCTCATTAGAATCTACCAACACTTTTTTTGTAGTAGCTCCAGCTATTTCTCCAGCAGATATAATTGTAGGAAAAGTAGGCCATGCGGTTAAAATTTCTCCTTTCATTAAACCCACATGCTGGCCAAGTAAGCTTAGTATTTCTGTAGAACCTGCGCTTATGAAAACTTGTCTTGGGTCGGTTTGGTTTTTTAATGCTATTTTCTTTTTAAGGTTTTCAACGAGGTCGTCAGGATAACGATTGGATATGTCGAGACCTTTTATAACAGCTTCTCGTGCTTTTTTCGAAGGACCCCATGGGTTTTCGTTATAGTTGAGTTTTATTAGCTCATTGTTTTGTTGGGTAATTTGTTTTTTAGACAAATCTAAGGCTGCATTTGCTGATCCAGAGATCAATAAGGCAGATGATGCCAATAAACTAGATTGCAACCATTTTCTTCTACTTATATCGGTCATAGTATTTGGTTTATTTTTAATGGATGTGTTTCAAAATTAATTAGTGACGCTCTTCACTTATATGTAGTTTCCGCCAAAATAAGCTATCAATATAGTCATTTATAAATAAATAATGGCGTTGTGTGTCAGGTCTTAAGGAATACTATTTTTTATTTTGCTACTAATTTTATTAGACGCTTACCTATGACCTTAGTTGTTTTATTTATATTATAGTTGTAAATTTATAGTTAACGTGATAATGTCTACGTGTTTATACTTATATATTATTAAGTATTATCTCCTAATAATATAACGTAAACAG
>JAOULS010000086.1 GCA_029881895.1 Cyclobacteriaceae bacterium
CAATCCTGAAATTTGAATGCCCAACATATTTCTTGTGGCGATATTGCCAATCCCACCAATTTGAACACCCAGCAAAGAACCACCAGAAATATTAAATCCGCCTGTGAATTGTAGTCCTGTAACATCGTTTCTCACATTATTTAGAAAACCAGAAAACTGTAGCCCTTTAAAATAGGACGAAAATTCTTCTTCATTTATTAATGTTCGTTCTTCTCTAAGCGTGAGGTTAAGAAAGGCATTGGCGCCAATTACATTAGCAAATCCCGCTATTTGAATACCAGTAGCATAGCGTAAACTAAGATTAGAAATTCCAGCCACTTCAAGATGCTTCGATCCAGCAGAAATACCACTCAATAAATTCAATGAGAATTTATTGAAATACCAGCCATCGTTCCATCCATGACTACTAATACCTGGCACTAGCGACAGCTGAAAAGTTTTATCTTGATACCTTTGTTTTTTCTTTTGGGCATAGGAAGACATGCTCACCAAAATAGCGAGTACAATAACACATTTTTTCAATTAAGTTAGTTTTTAGATTGTTCAACATTACATAGCATAGCAAAGTCGATTAAAGCATTCTAAAAAGAAGTGGTATCTATAACTCAATAAATGGTACAACGAGTGTTCCTCATAAATAGTATAATGTTGCAAATAAAAAAAGCCATCCCGACAATGTCGGGATGGCTTTCAAACCCAAAACTTACTTACATTTACATGCTATCCTGTTTAAAACAACAAGCATGCCAAATTAATTATTTCGTAATGGCATTAAGCAAATCGTGCTGGGTAATAATATGAACTTCCTTATTTTGGTCTCTTATTAAAACCGCCTTATTTTCTTTATTCAACATCGAGGAAAGGACGTCTAATGTTTCATCTATGGCCACAAACTGAAGTGGCTCATCCATTACCTCACTAACGGTTTTGTTTTTCAACGAAGGAATATGTATCAATTTTTCGAGCATTTTCCCAGTACTTACACTCCCTACAAAGTCATCACCATCTACTACTGGTATCTGATCTATCCCTCTGCTATTTATGATTTTAATTGCTTCTTCCACATTCATGTTTTGATCTATCGTAAACAATTGATCTTCTTCATCTCTTTGCTCGATAATTGACCTTGCTGTAGTAAATGTCTGTGAATCCAAAAAGCCATGATCTTTCATCCAGTCATCATTGTACACTTTCCCTAAGTAGCGCGTGCCATGATCATGAAGTATAATCACCATCATGTCCTCCTCTTTTAGATTGTCTTTGGCATACTCCAATGCTCCATGTACTGCCGAGCCTCCTGACCAACCAACAAACAACCCCTCTTCTTTTGCTAACCTTCTGGTCATCAAAGCGCCATCTTTATCAGTCACTTTCACAAACTCATCAATCACACTAAAGTCTACATTTTTAGGTAATATGTCTTCACCTATCCCTTCGGTGAGGTACGAGTAAATCTCATTATTATCGAATATCCCTGTTTCTTTATATTTCTTAAAAACTGATCCATAAGAGTCAATTCCCAATGTATACACGTCTGGGTTTTGTTCTTTCAGGTATTTACTCACCCCACTAACAGTACCACCTGTACCTACACCTACGGCATAATGGGTTATTTCTCCCTCGGTTTGTTCCCAAATTTCAGGCCCTGTTGTTTCATAATGAGCGATGGTGTTACCAGGGTTATCATATTGATTTACGAATATCGAATTAGGGGTTTCCTCATGTCGTCTTCGAGCAACAGAATAATATGACCTTGGGTCTTCTGGGGCTACATTTGTAGGACACACATGAATTTCAGCTCCTAATGCACGTAGTGCATCAATTTTTTCTTTCGACTGTTTGTCAGCTAATGTAAAAATACACTTATAGCCTTTACAACATGCAGCCAAAGCCAGTCCCATTCCGGTATTACCTGACGTACACTCTATAATAGTACCTCCGGGTTTTAGATCCCCACGCTCTTCTGCCATCTCAATCATTTTGAGTGCCATTCGATCTTTAATGGAGTGCCCTGGGTTAAAGTACTCTACTTTTACCAAAATAGTGCCTTTTATTCCTTTGTTTACTTGGTTTAATCTTACTAAAGGTGTATTTCCAATAGTATCGATAATCGAATTGTAATACATGAATTATTAAATTATTTTTTATAAAATTAGGAATTCCTCAGCCGATACAAAACCCTATCATAAAATTTAGTGTTACGCCATTTTTGAACCCGCAAGTAAATAGAGTACGGCCATTCGAATAGCAACACCATTTTCTACCTGATCCAAAATGATAGCATGTTCCGAATCTGCCACATCGCTACTTATTTCCACTCCTCTATTTATAGGGCCTGGGTGCATAATCGTAATTTTTTTATCCAGAGAGTTGAGTAGCTTTTTATTAATACCATAATACAATGAATATTCTCGTAGCGAAGGAAAATACTTAATCTGTTGTCGTTCTAACTGAATTCGAAGTACATTGGCAACGTCACACCATTGCAAAGCCTTTTTCACATCTAGTTCAACTTTCACACCTAAACTAGCAATGTATTTGGGCAGCAGGGTGTTTGGCCCACACACCATTACTTCAGCACCTAATTTCTTTAGTGCAAAAATGTTTGATAAAGCCACCCTCGAATGTAAAATATCACCGATAATTGCGACTTTTAGCCCTTCCACTTTTCCATATTGCTCCCGAATAGAAAACGTATCTAACAACGCTTGCGTAGGATGTTCGTGAGTGCCATCGCCCGCATTTATTATGTTAGCATCAATATGCTTGGCTAAAAAATGCGGAGCGCCTGGGCTAGAATGGCGCATCACCACCATATCCACTTTCATGGCTAAAATATTATTAACGGTGTCGAGAAGTGTTTCTCCTTTTTTTACAGAGCTATTCGCTGATGAAAAATTGATAACATCAGCCGAAAGACGTTTTTCTGCCAATTCGAACGAAAGACGAGTACGTGTTGAGTTTTCGAAAAACACATTTGCAATCGTAATATCTCTCAGAGAAGGCACCTTCTTTATGGGGCGGTTTATTACGTCTTTAAAATTATCAGCAGTTGCAAAAATCAATTCTAAGTCTTCACTAGTAAGCTCTTTAATTCCAAGTAAGTGCTTTTGACTTAATTCCTGCATTATTGTTCTTTATTTACTAACCAAATTTTATTTTGCTCAAATCCTTGCCCTTCTAATTCAACCAGCACTTTTTGTGTATCGAGTGTATTTACACTTTTCCCTACATAGTCAGGAGCTATTGGCAAGTCTCTACTATACCTCCTGTCCACCAACACAAGTAATTCCACCTTCTCTGGTCTTCCAAAAGCCATCATGGCATCCATAGCTGCTCGTACCGAACGTCCCGTATAAAGCACATCATCTACTATTACCACATTTTTATCTTCAATAATAAAGTCGATTTTGGTCTCGTTGGCACGAACGGGCACCTCTCTTCTTCTAAAATCGTCACGATGAAAGGTAGTATCTAGGTATCCCTTATCTATTTGGTGTCCTGTCTCTTGTTCTAGTTTTTTATGAATTAAATCTGCCAAAAATGGCCCTTTAGGTTGTAATCCTATAATTACTGAATTATCAAAATTGCTGTGATTTTCGATTAGCTGCTGTGACAGTCGGCTGATCGTGATGTCTAAAAGGTGGGAATCAAGAATTAATCGCTTTTGCATCGTTCTGAGTGCAAATATAGAAAAAGTTACTGCTTATCTCTTACAACTATGCCCTGAATTTTTACACTATTTTTCCGTAGTCCAATTTTCATTGTTCAATCGTGATCTTATTGATATAAAAAACATTTCGATTTTTATCATTTTTACTACTCACACGATGATAGCCCCAGACAAAAAAATGATTTTCATACCATTTTTCAACCCTCCCTTCATTGTCTGTCACCCTCGTTGGAGAATCCCCCTCTACAAATACATTAATGTTTTGTAGACTATCGTACGTTACACTAAAGTCAGCATCATAGAGTGTATACCTAATTTCATTTTCATCTTTATAAATAAGACTTGAATTAGTAGAAGAAACATAACTTGACGAGAATTCATCCAACTCCAACATTTCTGCATTAGGTGTGGGCAAACTCATATCTGCAATCAATTTTCCATTGTGGTCAAACAACATTAAAACAGCCTCTAAGTATTTGATTTTCTCACTATCTTGAACATTGGTTATACCAGAAGTATATTGTGAGTATTTCTGATTCGTTTCATTTTTAGAATCATAAATGGTGACACCAGGATAACTAGCGTCTAATGTCTTGTCGTATTCGGGACGATATATGTCAGATAATAAAACAAAATTATCTTCTTGGTCATAAAAATCTTGCACCCATAATTGTGTTTTATATTCGTATGGCTTTCCTTTTGCTATTCCTTTATCGATTTTTGTTCTTATTTTTTTAGCTCTTTTTTCAGGCAGGTAATCAAATATATGATCAAACTCTGTTAGGTTATGAAACTGTAGATTAGGTTCTTTTCCTCCTTCCAAATACCCGAAATAGATCCCTTGCGAATAATACGATTTATACCCCCCAAAAGAGCCACTAAAATAGACCCTCATATTATCTGATATGTGTACCTTGCCATTAATCGCTCTTATTTCTTCTTCAAACTCAATCCTTTCATCAATAAAAACCTTCCCTTCTTTATTAAAACTTTTAATCGTCAGTTCATTTCGGTTAGCTGCATTTTTTTCTGCCAGTAATAAATTATACGCCTGATGTTTCTTATTGTAATTTGCATCTAGTATAATGCTCTTTTTATTAAAAAAACCTGGCACCACCGTCACCTTGTCTTCTTTGTATTTAAAGAGTACAAACGTGAGCCTAGAATTAATTTCGCCCCCCAGCACTAATTGATCATCATTGATTAATAAGTGTGTAGGCTGTAAATAAAGTTCAGTAGAAATCTCAAATTGCTCATAAGTCCCCTCTTTTTTGGCAATTTTTATTATTTTAAATACGTTTTTTTTACTTCCAAATTCTTCCCCAAAAAGAAGGTAAAGATTACCATCAAAATAATCGTACCCCAATATTAAGTACTTATATTCAACTACTATTTTATTGTCCCACACCTCATTCAACTCCGAATCTAAGCTTATGACTTGCCATATATTTCCTCTTTCATTTTCCACTTTCTCATCCGACTCTCGAAGTAATAAAATCCCCTTTTCTTTTGCAGAAATTACAATAAAATTGTCTTCCATGAAATTTTTATCTTTCTCGTAACGGGAGGTTTGCGTAAGCTGTGCTTTCGCGTTTACAAAAGTGATGATCAAAAAAAAGGCTGAAATAGCACGAGTAATATTCATTATGATACTATCAAAAAGTCAATTTATTAATATAAAAAACATTTCTCTTTTTTATACTACCTTCTTCACCAATATTTTTGATACGTTGATATCCCCAAGCAAGATAATGATTGCCATACCAATGTTCCGATTGCTCTAAGTCTGAAAATTTCACCTGATCATTTTTATATTTTGAAGGCAAAGCCAAATTATTATCCGTTGACACCATTTTCCCATTTTGGATAGTTATTACGTTCATTTTCTCTTCCAAATTATACACAATTTTTGTAAACTCATCAGTAGTGTTAATTCTAACTTTCTCCTTTAAATCCATCGATTTAATACTATTTATTTTGAATCCGTAATCCCAAAGTATTTCACCCTTATTATTAAAAGCTACCACTACCGCATGGGTATATTTATATCCATCAAATACAATTTTGGTTTCATAATAATACCCTCTGGGCGAATAACGTCTCACTTGCTGATGGCGATAGGTGGGGTAGTAGGCCTCGCCCAACATAAGGTATTGATTACCTTGTGCTATTACTTCGTGGGTTAGTATTCGGTACTTTGACTTATATTCTCTTCCTTGGTTTTTCTTTTTCTCTATTATTTCTTCTATTCGTTCCTGCTCTCGAAGACTTTTAAAGCTATAAAAATTATCTAAATCATTGAAATGATGGTATTTATTAAACACTTCTTGATTTTTGTAAAACCCCGCAATATAAAACCCTTGAGTAGCCTCACTATTTCTATACCCATACGTGCCAATTACAATTTTTGAATTTGATCCTAAATGACTGACTTTTCCATTTACTAAATCAAATTCATTGGTAGAGGTTATCATTAAATCATCGGAAGTATTATCCTCCCCAAATTCTTTGATAAGCACTTCTCTATTTCTTCGTTGTTTAAAGACAACCGTAACAGATACCTTCCCATTTTTGGCTACAAACATGTCTTCAATGTCAATTTTATCACCATCTATCGCCATGGGCAATGAGGTGATCGAAACATTATTAAAATTCAATCGTATTGCCGCTGGTAGTTTTCTTAGCAAGCCCGCTATATACACTTCTTCGTTGCTCACACACATGGCTTTTATCACAAAGCGATTGAAATAAGGAAATCGGTGCGTTTTCACTTGGTTTTTTACCAAATCTGCCACAGCCACCTCTACTGTTTCTTCATACTCGTTATTAAATAGCATATACAACTTGCCATTCGCCACTTCATAATCTACCAAATCAAGTTTTTTGGCAAATGAAAAAGGCTCTTCCCACGTTTTCACTAGATTTGTGTCATAATGAATAAGATTCATCTCTCCTGGTGACATATCACGTTCATGCTCCAACAACACTACGCCATACACACCTGCTGGAATAACAATGGGCTGAGGAGCGTTGTGCCTCTGTACAATCTCTACACGTTCGGAGTTCTGTGCCATCGCCAAACACGAAATACTCCATAAAACCAATAGTAAACCAAGCCTCATTTTCATATGCTGTATTCTTCACTCATGTTAAAAACTATCATCAATGTTAGCTATTTTTTTAATAAACGAATAATCTATATGCCGAGTCATAAAAATCTGTTTTTTAATAAAACAATCTTCATTTCATCATTAATATAACCACACACCTGTAAGGAACGCAGTTCTAAAATAACACAATTATGCGTAATAAAGTAATCTTGGTTTTAATAACCCATAAGACCACTATGATGGTTGACTTTAACAGAAGTGTGAGTGTTGGCCATCTTCAATTGGATATATCAGTCATGTTTTGATTTTCTGTATAACCTTGTTGCTAACTAATGTGTTATTGATAAATATAGCCATTCACCAATTAAGCATATAGCTACTAGCTTTTGCAATAGGGATAGGGTTTACTTTACTAAACGTAAGTGTGTATTATGTGTTGTTGCATTAAAGCAGAAATTCCTCATAATTTCCAGGGGTAAACACTTCTGTTGATGCCTCTGGATACGCCTTTGTGAAAGTCTTTGAAAATTTCACTTTCCTATGTTCATTCCATTTCAATTCAAACGCCCTAAGCTGCCCATTGTTTTCTTCCACAAAATCGACTTCCTGCTGTTGTGTAGTTCTCCAAAAATAGGTACTGGTGCCACTTTGTTTATAACGAAGCACTTTCATTCGTTCGGCAATCAAATAATTTTCCCATAATGCTCCAATATCTACCCGTAGGTGTAATGGGGTGAAATTTCCAATCACCGCATTGCGGATACCACAATCATAAAAATATATTTTTCTGCTTTTCCTCAATTCATTTCTTACATTTCTGCTAAAAGAGGGGAGTGTGAAAATCACAAACGTCTGCTCTAATAGATGGATGTACTTTTCTATTGTCCCTTTGTCTGCCCCTACTAGTCGTGCGAGTTCATTATACGACACTTCACTCCCTATTTGTAGCGCCAATGCTTTCAAAATTTTCTCTAATAACTTAGGCGTCTTTATAGTCTCTAGCACTAAGAGGTCTTTATATAGGTAGCTATCAGCAATTAGTTTTAACAACGCTTCTTGTTCATTAACATTGGAAACGATTTCCGGGTAACTGCCGTATAATAATCGGTTTTGTAATTGTCGCTTTTCCTCTAACAGTCCATGATGATTTACTAATTCGGCAAAACTTAAAGGAAAGAGTTCAAATACAAATTTCCGACCTGTAAGTGGTTCATTTGCTTTATTTGCTATTTCTAAAGCCGATGAACCTGTAACCATTACCTGTACCTCCTTTATTTTATCGGTAATCAGTTTTAGTGTTAGCCCTATTTCTGGAATTCGTTGTACTTCATCAATGTACAAAATGGTGTTTTTGCCAATGTAATTTCTTAACTGTGTTGATGTAATTCCTGTAAACAAAGTGCGTACATCAGGCTCATCACCTGATATTTGCATCACTTGATACGCACTCCGATTTAGCAATGTCTCTAACAGAGTCGTTTTACCAACTTGGCGAGCACCAAACAATAAAATTGCCTTTCCTTTAAACAGCTTATTACCGATATTTGAAGCTATAATTCTTTCGATCATACTATAAACATGATAATTTTCGATTACAATCACTAATTATTATGATAATTTTCGATTATAATCACTAATTATCATAATATCATTCGATTTACATTAACAACAAGGAGCATTTTATATACTATTTCTGATTTGTGAAGAAACAAAACCGAGGCAGGAACAGTATCTTAACAAAGATGTGATAGTATTATCTAAATTTTCCATATTTTAGTCATCCTATTTTTTCAAACTATAAACGCTAACTCCAAAAAATTGGATAACCACACAATAGTAAAAACGCTTGGGGCATACGTAGACTTAATGACCCTTCACGATGAAAATGAATTCAAAGTGAAAAGTTACAGCAATGCCCTCTTCAATTTAGAAAGGTATAACGAGTCGTTATACCTCATGAAAATTGATGAATTGGAGGAAATACAAGGCGTAGGCAAAAGTACAGCCAAGTCCATTGACGAACTTATTCAAAAAGGTGAAATAGAAGCACTAGAGGTTCTGAAAGAAAAAACACCTGCTGGCATTATGGATATGCTAAAAATTAAGGGGCTTGGTACAAAAAAAATAAAAACCATTTGGCAACAAATGGGTATCGAAGACACTACTGCCTTACTAGAAGCAATCGAAAAAGGAGAGCTCTCAAAAATAAAAGGTTTTGGAGAAAAAACAGCTCAAAACATCAAAGAGGTATTGCTATTCCTTGAGGCAAACAAGTACAAGCTGTACTTTGCCGAAGCTGAAAAAATAGCAACTAATTTATGTGAAACTATACGAAAAAAATTTCCTGACAACTTTGTAGAAATATCAGGAGAAGTACGAAGAAAACTAGAAATAGTAAATACCTTAACACTAGTAGTAGGGACTGATGCTAAAAAAGAAGTAATTGACTACCTCAACACCTTGCCTTCTCTCATATATGACGAACAACATTCGGGTCCTCAAAACTGGCGCGGAACATTACAAAAAGGAGGGACCCCCGTAATTTTTAAATTTTCTGTTAAGAAAAACTACTTTGCTACGCTACTATCTACCTCAAGTGCTCCTGTGCATTTATCTCAAATTATTAAAGAATCGCTTACGCTCAACCACATCTTACTGCACAATACAATAGGCAGTGAAGAAGAGGCGTATCATATTGCTGGTGTTCCCTTTATCGCTCCCGAAATAAGGGAGGGACAATTTGAATGGGAAGCTGCACTCAAAAACGAATTGCCCAAATTAGTAGAAATGAATGACCTGAAGGGTGTTTTACATAACCACTCTACTTGGAGCGATGGAAAGCACAGCCTTGAAGAGATGGCGTACTATTGCCAAGAATTGGGTTACAACTACCTAGGTATCTCAGACCATAGCACCTCTGCCTTTTACTATGCCAATGGACTAAATAAAGAACGTGTAGCCGCTCAACATCTGGAAATCGACCAATTAAATGCCAAAATGGGGTCTTTTAAAATATTTAAGGGAATAGAATCTGATATCCTAGCAGATGGACGCCTCGATTATGATGATGACGTGCTGGCAAGTTTCGATTTTATTGTTTCTTCTATTCACTCGGGGCTGAGTATGGACAAGAACAAAGCTACTGAACGATTACTTACCGCCATTGCTAATCCTTTTACTACGATGTTGGGCCATCCTACAGGACGATTACTGCTACAACGAAAAGGTTACCCCATCGATCATAAAACCATTATTGATGCTTGTGCGGAATATGGTGTAATTATAGAAATTA
>JAOULS010000057.1 GCA_029881895.1 Cyclobacteriaceae bacterium
AGAAATAACCATGTACAAATTGGAAATACAGTGCCATTAAAAATGAAACAATCATTCCAGTAATCTCACTATAGGCATTAATTCTCCACCAAAACCAACGTAGTATAAATACTAATCCAGTTCCGGCACCAATTTGGAGTAATATTTGGAAAGCACCTAATGCATTACTAAGGGCTAATGAGAAAAGTGCTGCAAAGGCCATTAATAATATAGTAGATATTCTACCTACATTCACTAATTTTTTTTCAGTAGCTTCAGGGTTTACAAAACGTTGATAAAAATCATGAACGATATAAGAACTCCCCCAGTTAAGGTGAGTAGAAATAGTAGACATAAATGCGGCAATCAATGAGGCAATAACAATCCCTATTAATCCTTTTGGTAAAGATAAAAGCATTGCTGGGTAGGCAATATCATGGCCTATAATATTAGTGTCTATATTTGGGAATTGTTTAGCAATGCTGTCTAAGTCAGGATATACCACTAAAGAGGCTAATGCAATAATTATCCATGGCCATGGTCTTAGTGCATAGTGCGCTATGTTGAAAAATAAGGTTGCCCCAATTGCATTTTTTTCATCTTTTGCTGATAGCATCCGTTGAGCAATATATCCACCACCACCAGGCTCAGCACCAGGATACCAAACACTCCACCATTGTACAGCAATTGGAATAATGAAAAGAGGCACTAATGTTTCCCAATTATTAAAGTCAGGTAAAAAATCTAGCTTTCCTACTACAGATTCGTTAGTTACTAATGCGTGAAGTCCTCCTACCTCAGGCATGTTAATTACGTATATGGCAGCCCAAACAGAGCCAATCATAGCAATAATAAATTGAATGAAATCAGTTAGTATAACACCACGTAGTCCCCCCATGGAACTATATGCTACCGTAACAATGGAGGCATAGATTACAGTTTCCCAAGGAGCAAGACCAAATAAAATACCACCTATTTTTATGGCAGCTAAACATACTGTTGCCATAATCATAATATTAAAAAAGACCCCAAGGTAAATAGATCTAAAACCACGAAGGAAGGCCGCTTCTTTCCCACTATATCTTTTTTCGTAAAATTCTAAATCGGTTAATACGCCAGATCTTCTCCATAATTTGGCATAAATAAAGACGGTAAGCATCCCTGTTATTAAAAATGCCCACCATACCCAGTTTCCAGACACACCATTTTGTCGAACGATGTCGGTTACTAAATTGGGGGTGTCAGCAGAAAATGTAGTGGCTACCATTGAAACACCTAATAGCCACCAAGGCATGTTTCTTCCAGAAAGGAAAAATTCCTGACTACTTTTTCCTGCTTTTTTAGAAACTAGAATCCCTATTACTAAGAAAACGATGAAAAATATAAAAATGATAGACCAATCTAATGTTGAGAGTGACATGTGTTAGGGTATGAAGGTTGAAAAAATTTAAACAATAATAACAGAATTTTTGATAACTGTATTTATCGATGACAAATAAATAGATAAATCACTTTAAACATTTTGTTAGGTAGAACTTTCCTGTTATTATGTTATACATTTTTAAAACAAATCTTATTTTTTTACAATGTAGTTTTTGAAGGAAGGTTTATTAAAGTATCACTACTTGTCTCATTAATAACGATAAACCGAAATTAACACAGTTTTGGGGTGAATCAAAAATAGTTTTATTGCCAAAATTGATACGTATGTAATATACAAGCAGGAATTTCATAAATAACCCAATGTAGAGTACTTACATTTATATTATTAATTATATATAATATGAACACTACTGTAATAACATTTGTTGGGCTGATAATTGTTCTGTACACAATCATGTTGTTTTTCTTTTTAAGAAGAAAAGGAAAAAGTGATGTGAAAAAGAGCTCTTGATTAATTAAAATAAAAGAGACGTACAGAAGTTTTTTACTTATTTATTAACAAAGTGATAAACGAATTGGTATGCAAAAGAAAAATAATTCCCTTCATCAGGTTTCTAAAATCGACTTGAAAAAAAATAAAATAGTTAAATTTCTACTATTTTTAGTGAGGTATCGTATTTACAGATACAAAAGACACTAACTTAAGAAGTACTCATCTGAATCAGTTTCTTTAAAACACTAGCTAGTTGTTTTTATTCATATTGCTCATTACTTTTTCATAAAAAGCCTCATATAAAGGCAAAATATTAACGAGATCAAACTCCTTAGCTCGAGCTAAAGCATTCTTTTTGAAGGTAGGTAAATTGTCATCATTTAATACGTAAAGAGCGTTTTTTGTCATATCTTCCCAATCGCCAACATCACTCATAAAACCTGTTACTCCTTGTATATTTAACTCAGGAATACCACCTGCATTGGTAGAAATAACAGGTACCTGACATGCCATCGCTTCAAGTGCCGCTAGTCCAAAACTTTCTTTTTCCGAGGTCATTAAAAACAAATCTGCTACCGACAACACTTCTTCAACAGCATCTAACTTGCCCAAGAATCGAGTATGTTCACACACTTCATACTCTCTACATAATGCCTCCATGTGATTTCTCTCTGGCCCATCTCCAACAAGTAGAAGCTTGGAGGGGATCTCTTTTAGTACATTTTGAAATACTTTAAGCACATCCTCAACACGTTTCACCTTTCGGAAATTAGAGGTATGTACTAGTAATTTTTCGTTATTGGGACATATGGCGGTTTTAAAATGTTCTTTTTTTAATTTTTGAAACCGATTTAAGTCAATGAAGTTAGGGATAACTTCTATGCCGTTATTGATCTTAAAGTGCTCGTAAGTGTCTTTTTTTAAATCTTCTGATACTGCCGTAACGCCATCGGAGTTGTTGATACTAAAGGTGACTACTGGGGCATAAGAGGCATCTTTACCCACTAGAGTAATATCAGTACCGTGTAAAGTGGTAATTACAGGTATTTCTATATCTTCAGTTTTTAATATTTGTTTTGCCATGTAGGCAGCAGAAGCATGTGGAATGGCATAATGTACGTGCAGTAAGTCAAGCTTTTCGTACTTCACTACATCCACCATTTTGCTTGCTAATGCCAATTCGTAGGGAGGGTAATCAAATAAAGGGTATGTTCGAATGTCTACCTCATGGTAAAAAAGATTTTCGTTAAAAAAATCTAACCGTGTAGGTTGAGAATAGGTGATAAAATGAACTTTATGTCCCTCTTGAGCCAATCCTTTTCCCAGTTCTGTAGCCACTACGCCACTACCTCCAAATGTTGGGTAACAAACAATCCCTATTTTCATGTACTGTTTTGTAAAGTTAATTTATCTATCGCATAATACGATTAACTACAAAGAAATTCAAAAAAATGAATTTTCAATCATTTTTGTCACAATAACTCCAAATTGCTTCGTAAATAATGTCTTGAATCCGTGTACGTATATTGGTCTGATAAAGTTTGTTATTAGTAGCATCAGGGTAAACTCTATTAGAAAGAAAAATATAGACTAAATCAAATTCTGGGTCTACCCAGGCAGCTGTCCCAGTAAATCCTGTATGTCCGAACGTTTTTAATGATACATTTTCCCCTGTAGCTCCATACCAAGCGCCAGGAATGGGCTTGTCCCAACCAGCTCCTCTTCTACTGGTTTTATATTGTGGGTGTCGAAATTTATCAAGTGTTTTTTTACTAAAATAATTTATCCCACCATAACTTCCATCTTGCAGATGCATTTGAAATAATTTTGCCAAATCATTTGCATTACTAAACAAACCAGCATGACCAGCAACACCACCTAGCATCGCAGCCCCTTGGTCGTGTGCAGTGCCTACTATCTGGATATTTCTGAAATCAAGATCATTTTCAGTAGGAGCAATTTGGTCAGCGGGGAATTTGCACAATGGCAAATAATTTAAACGGTTCGCTCCTAGTGGCTCATACATGTTTTGTGAAAGAAAATCTTCAATAGGTTGATTCAGCGTTTTTTCGACCAAATGAAATAACATGTAATAGCCCATGTCAGAATAGGTGTAATCAAATGGAGTTCGGTCTTTTTTAGTTCTCAAGTCAGATTCTACAATCCACTGCCACACTTTGTCTTCCATGTTAGTATGAGCATACAATCCTTCCGATACCTGATGAGGGTAATTGTCTTGTGGATGGTAACTGTAAAAGTCGGGAAGGTGTGAAGTGCCTTCCATCGTGTTTTTCCAAAAAGGTAACCAAGATTTTAAGCCCGCTTGATGAGTTAAAATATCTCGGATGGTCATATTTTCTTTATTGGTGTCTTTTAACTCGGGTAAGTAATAGGATATTTTGTAGTCCAAATCTAACAGGCCATTTTCATTCATAAACAGAATGGCTTGGAGTGTAGCGGCCACTTTGGTGATCGAGGCGATGTCGTATATGGTTGCTGTAGTGACTGGTCGGAGGCTATCATACGTATAGAAACCATAGTTTTTGTCAAAAATAACTTTCCCTTCTTTGGCAATTAATATTTGACACCCAGGAGTGGCTTTATTCGCAATGGCCTCTTTGGCAATTTCATCAATTTTTCTTAATACATAGCTATCTATTCCTACAGCCTCAGGAATGGAATACCCTAAGCGGTGAAGTGTAGATTGGTGAGTTGGAATAGCACCAAATAAAAATTGAGGCACTATTTTTTGAGTATATGTATTATTTTCATGTGCCTCGATACTGTTTTTAAACAATTGATGCTTTTCAGAAATTTCACCGTAGTAACATACTACTAAGTTTGTTTTGTTTGATAATGTTTCAAGAAATTGATAGGATTCATCCGTTAGCTGATTAGGAGTAAGTATGTTAGCTACAACTGTGCTGAAAGAGGATAGTTTGTCAATTAATTGCTCTCTATTTTTTTCGTTTTTAAAATGGGCAAACTGAGTGTATCTACTTAAATAAGCATTGATTATATCGGCATTTCCGCCTAGTGTTATTGAGGCAAAAGTAGATGTATCGAGCATTTGAAAAGGAAGTAATTCACTAGTATGGATAGTAGTAGCACTTTGGTACAATTTTTCGAGGAGTACCTCGTATTTTGGACGTTTTAATTTCAATAGTAAATTGTCAGGGTTTACTAACTGCTTGTTTTCTTGAAGTATAGTGTACTTTGCTTTTAGAATTCGTTTGATGTTATTGTCAATATCTTGCCCATTTATTGTTTTTTTTCGGATATATTTTTTTAACATCTTTATTGATAACTCAATATTGTTTGATGAGAACATAAAAATCAAATTCTCTTTTTCTGAATTAGTGAACATTTGGTTTATACCCAATTGATAACGATCTAGATCGTTAATCAACGGTGAGGAGTTACTATTTTCTCCCGAAAGAGGGAAATTAACCCCTAAAATGGAAAGTTGTTCTTGTATATGTTGTTGCATTTGCGCTATCAACACTGGATTTTTAACTGCTGCTAATGTAGTTTGTGTTGGGTATTTATATGCCTGAGGCACATAATTATGCAATCCATATTGGGAGTCCATGCTAATTAGAATCGGTATTTCTGTTATCTGTTGGATGTCATTAATAATAGCGACTTGATTGGATGGAGTGCTGTTGGAAAAATACACGCCTCCTACCTGATGCTTTTGGAGGAGTGACTTAATTGTATTTAAATTGCCGATTGAGGAGTCGCCATCAATGGGTAAAACATAAAGTTGAGCAAGCCTTTCATTCTTACTTAGCTTATTAAAAGTGCTATCTACCCATTCTTGTTTACGAGAATCAATATGAAAAGATTGTGAAAATGTAGTTATCCCCATTAAAATGAACATCGCAAGAAGGACAACTTTTTTCGTCATAAGGTCGTTAGTTAATCTATGAATACTGCAAAATATAGTTTATTTTTGTATTCTACGAATTTAAATAAATATGAGGATTCCTTCCATATTAAAGATACCTAAGCATCAGCGTTTTAACGTAGAGCCACGATATTATGACCCTGTAAAAGAGGATATTTCACAACGTACTTCACGTATAAAAAAAGAATTGGAGGCTAGTGACAATAAAGAAACGGAGAGTGAAAACGAATACAAAACACAAATTGCTGGTTCTTTTTCTGGCAGGATAGTGAAACGTGACCGTTCGGCAAATTTTTTTCAATTTTTACTAATTATTGTGCTTACGGCATCATCAGTTGGGTATTTGTATTTTGGAGATGTAGCACTCTATTTATTGGGTATTTTTATGTTACTTTTCGTCTACATCAAGTTTAAAAAATCTTCTTAGTAAGCATGCCAGATATTATTCAGTTACTTCCTGATGCTCTTGCGAATCAGATAGCTGCGGGAGAGGTGGTACAACGCCCTTCCTCGGTAGTGAAAGAATTACTGGAGAATGCAATTGATGCAAAAGCAACTACGATTACACTAATTGTAAAAGAAGCTGGTAAAACGCTTATTCAAGTGATTGATAATGGCGTAGGAATGTCTACTACTGATGTACGAATGAGTTTGGAAAGGCATGCTACCTCAAAAATAAAAACATCAGATGATCTTTTTTCTATTCGTACGATGGGCTTTCGTGGCGAAGCCATGGCGTCTATTGCGGCAGTTGCTCAAGTAGAAATAAAAACAAAAACAGAAGAGGTGGAATTAGGTTCTCTAATTCAAGTAGAGGCTTCGGAGGTGATATTGCAAGAACCGACTGCTACTGAAAAGGGGACTTCTGTAGCTGTCAAAAATTTATTTCATAATGTTCCTGCTAGGAGGAATTTCTTGAAATCGAATAGTGTCGAAATGCGTCATATTATTGATGAATATAATCGCATTGCGTTGTCTAATCCTCAAATACATTTTTTTTTGTACCAAAACGACCAAAAGGTATCAGAACTACCCAAAGGAAAATTGAGTCAGCGAATTGTGAACTTATTTGGCAAAAATTACCAGACCCAATTGGCTTCATGCGAAGAAGTTACAGATCATTTGTCCGTAAAAGGATATATTGGAAAACCTGAAGCGGCTAAAAAAACACGTGGAGAACAATTCTTGTTTGTGAATAATCGTTTTATAAAAAGTAATTACCTCAATCATTCAATCACTAATGCTTTCGAAGGCTTATTGCAGGACAGGAGTTTTCCTTTTTATGTGCTTTTCATCACCATAGACCCTAAGCACATTGATATTAATGTGCATCCTACCAAAACGGAAATAAAATTTGATGACGAACGGATTGTATATGCAATAGTAAAGGCAGCCGTAAAGCAAGCATTGGGCACTCATAATTTGTCACCAAGTTTAGATTTCGGACATGATGTAAATTTTGGACGGCCAGTTTCTATTCAAGTAAACAATCCTAGTACTACGAGTAAGGAAAGGGATTATTCACAATTTAAAAACAGCCCTTTACAAAAAAGAAATATAGATAAGTGGGAAACTGCTTACCAAGAACTGGAAAAAGAAAGATTGTCAATTGATGAGCTGAAAGATCGGAAGGAGCAGGTTATTACTTTTGAAAGTTCGGCCAACGATGCCGTTACAAACCCTGTAAAAGAAAGTGGCATTGTATTTCAGCTACATGGCAAATATTTGGTGTCGCAGGTAAAATCTGGAATGATGCTGGTAGACCAACAAGCAGCTCATGAACGAATACTCTACGAAAAGTGTTTGAATGATATTGAAAGTAATTCTGGGGCCTCACAGCAATGTTTGTTTCCTCAATCTGTTACTTTTGGATTGGCCGATTTTACTTTGGTAATGGAAATGAAAGCAGAAATTGAAGGGCTAGGTTTTCAGTTTGAAGAGTTCGGAAAAGAGAGCATTGTCATTAATGGCATACCAGCCGAAATGACATCGGGAAATGAAAAATCTCTTTTCGAAGGGTTAGTAGAGCAATATAAATGGAATACTGCTGAACTTTCGCTTTCAAGAAACGAAAATTTGGCACGCTCATTAGCGAAACGGTCGGCTGTGAAAATAGAAAAACGTTTGCAACCTGAGGAGATGAATGCCATCATCGACCAGCTATTTGCTTGTTCTAACCCTAACTACACTCCTGATGGTACACCCACTTTTGTAGTATTAGGGATGGATCAAATTGATAATTTTTTTTAATCGATAAAAAATATGTTTAGAAATATAACCCCTGTAGTTAAAAATATACTGATTATTAATGTTGCGGTATTTATTGGGCAGTTAATGTTGAAGTCTATTGATTTTACAGGAATAATGTCGCTTTGGAATATTGGTTCACCAAATTTTGCCCCCTACCAATTTTTTACCTACATGTTTGCTCATAGCCCTCGTGGCTTTAGCCATGTATTGTTCAACATGCTAGGGCTTGTTTTTTTAGGCCCATTATTGGAACGTTTTTGGGGGTCACAAAAATTTCTAATTTTCTATATGGTGACAGGTATTGGAGCAGGGGTGCTTTATTCTGGAATTAATTATTATCAGAATATTAGAATGGAATCTGCGGTAGAGCGATATGTAAGTAATCCTGATCCCGATTCATTCAATATACTTATTGTTAAAACATTTGATGGACAGGTAACAGAGTATGTTTATAACATTATTGATGATTACAGTAAGAACCCTAGTAACAAAAAATTAGAAGAACAAAGTATATACATAGCTGAAGAACTTATAAAGGCTAATGTAAATTTAGGTTCTATGCTGGGTGCTTCAGGAGCAGTATATGGCATTTTAATGGCATTTGGGTTGTTGTTTCCGAACACACAATTGATGTTGCTGTTTCCTCCTATTCCAGTAAAGGCAAAATACCTAGTGTTATTTTTAGGTGCTTACGCTCTGTATGCTGGGTTTGCACAAAACCCTAGTGATCAAACAGCACATTTTGCTCATTTAGGTGGAATGGTTTTTGCATTTATCATGATACAGATATGGAAGCGAGACAGGGGTAATTTTTATTAAATAATTTCATATAATAGGTTATATTTAACAGATGTTCTAAAGCTTTTAGATAGTGGAAAGATGTCAACCCTTTAAAGGGTTGACAGCGTAGTTCAAAAGGGTGATAGATTTTAGTAATATCAATACGTAAAAGAAAAGTACACAATGAGAGGAAATAATCTTTTAGACGAATTTAAAAATGCTTTCGGAAAACGGAATAATAGTCATATACAGATTATATTGATTAATGTTACTGTTTTTTTAGCATTTGGGGTGTTTTTTGTTTTTGCAAACTGGTCCGAAACATTAAGCCCCATATACGATTTTCTGTACAATCAATTTTCCATACCTGCTACTAATAGTGAGTTTATAACTCGACCATGGACCATCATCACCTACATGTTTATGCACGGTGGGCTTATGCATATCTTGTTTAATATGTTGTGGTTTTATTATTTTGGTAAACTAATTATCGAATATTTGGGGTCTGATAAGCTAGTAAGTATTTATATATTAGGAGGGTTGGCTGGAGGAGCACTCTATCTTTTTATGTATAATGTAATTCCTTTTTATCAGGAACGATCTATAGGCACGGAGATGGTAGGTGCATCTGCTGCAGTAGATGCCATTGTAGTAGCCGCAGCAACATTGTTGCCTAATTATGCTATACACCTTCTGTTTTTTGGCCCAGTGAAGTTAAAATACATCGCTATTATTTCAGTAGCAATGTCCTTTTTAGGGGTTACGGGAGGCAATGCAGGGGGCAATATTGCTCATTTGGGTGGAGCTGCCATTGGTTATTTTTACATTCGCCAGTTAAATAGTGGCACCGATATTGGTCGATGGATAACAGCAACAATAACCTTTGTTAAAAGTTTTTTTGTGAGACAGCCTAAAATGAAAGTACACAGCAATAATAAATCGTCCACAAAAAAAACGGCTTCATCTAAAGTCTCAAAAGAGAGGAAAGGCACCACGTTAAATGTTAATCAGGCTGAAATTGATGCCATTTTAGATAAAATATCTCAGTCAGGATATGAAAGTCTTTCCACAGATGAAAAACAAAAGCTATTTAATGCGAGTAAGAAGTAATTGTATTCGCTCCAATTATGAAATAGGTACAAGATGATGGCTAAAAAAAACAAACGAAATTAATAATGAAAACGTTATCTTTATAAAAAGAAGCTATTATGACTGAAATTATTTTTATAGTAGAAGAATCCCCAGAAGGAGGGTATGAAGCCAAAGCATTAAATCAATCTATATTTACAGAAGGAGATACTTTGGAAGAATTAAAACAAAATGTAAAAGAAGCAATTCATTGCCATTTTGAAACAGATATGCCAAAAATGGTGCGGTTACATTTTGTGAAAGAAGAAGTTTTTGCTGCATGAGGATGCCCCGAAATTTATCAGGCAAAGAACTGATAAAAAAATTGAGTAAGCTTGGTTATATGTCCACTCGGCAAGTTGGCAGCCATATTCGTCTCACCACCCATGAAAATGGCACACACCATATTACGATTCCTGAGCATAATCCCTTAAAAATAGGAACATTGTCATCGATATTAAAAGATGTATCTGAACATTTTAAAATGACAAAAGAGGAATTATTATCCAAACTATTTTAGTCCTCTAGCTCGCATCTATACCCTAAATATACGACTCTTCAAGTTCACCCTATATTATAACTTAAAATTCATGTATCATTTCCTCACAAACACCTGTGAAAAAATGATACACACTATTTATTTGCCGTAACTAATTCGATATACTTTACCAGCATAGTCATCGGAAACAAGTAATGAACCGTCTTTAAGTTGAAGAACATCTACAGGCCGACCAATTGCTTCTTGTTTGTCAACATCCAACCAACCATCGACAAATACTTCAGAAGAAACCGCCTTGTTATTCTCGATTTTAACACGCATTAATCGATAGCCGATTTTTTTTGATCGATTCCAAGAGCCATGTTGCGCTACGATAATATCTCCTTGATACTCCTTAGGAAACATTGTTCCAGTATAAAATTTCATCCCTAGTGGAGCTACGTGTGCTTTAAATTTATAAGCAGGTCGTACAAATTCTGAACAATGGAATTTACTGCCAAACTCTGGATCACCGAAATCTCCACCATGGCAATAAGGATAGCCAAAGTGTTGTCCTTTTTCAGTAATTTTATTTAGTTCACATGGAGGGTAATTATCGCCCATCATATCTCTACCATTGTCAGTAAACCATAATTCTTTTGTATCAGGATTCCAATCAAACCCTACCGAATTACGCACTCCATTAGCAACAATTTCAAAACCCGATCCATCAGCATTTAGCCGAGTGATTGACGCATATATTTTTTCGTCCTTTTCACAAACGTTGCAAGGAGCACCTACAGGAACATATAATTTGCCATCGGGACCAAAAGCGATGTACTTCCATCCATGATGCCTGTCTTTCGGAAACTTATCGTAAACGACTACAGGTGACGGTGGGTTGTCTAATTGTGATTCAATTTTAGAGAACTTTAATATCCTGCTTACTTCGGCAACATATAAGTCGCCATTCTTAAAAGCCACGCCATTGGGGGTTACTAAACCACTCGCTATAATGTATTTTTTATCAGCTACTCCGTCATTGTTGGTGTCTTTTAAGGCATACACTTTGTCACCACTTCTATTTCCAACAAAAATAGTTCCGCTAGGGCTTTTTGCTAGAGATCTAGCATTTTCAACTTCTGCGAATACAGAAATGGAAAAACCTCTAGGGAGATTAAGGTGTTCTAAGGATTGACTTTTTGTGACTACACTTGTGGAAATCAGAAAAAACAGGATGAGGTAATTTGGTAATTTCATAGATGTGGTTTATGTATTGAACTTACAATAATACAATAAATATCATTATCATCCACTAGATTTTGACGAACGGCAATATTTTTCGTTTATCTTTTTAGTTGCCCAAACCTCTAAAAATTTACTTTTCAAAAGTAAGTTGAGAAGCTAAAATAAAGTAATAAAGCACGTAGACTGACGCTCTTGAAGTCAAGTGCTTAAAAGGTTATTTATTTTGTATAAATATATTCTTGAACTCTGAGATCAACATAATAAAAATCAGCCCTCTTTGTTTGCTAATTGGCCACAGGCAGCATCAATGTCTTTCCCTCTGCTATTACGAATATTTACAGTAATGTTATTTTTTTCTAATTGACTTACATAGAGCTGTATTGCATCAGGACTTGCTTGGACAAATCGAGGGTCGTCAATGGCATTATACTCAATAAGGTTTACTTTTGAGGGCACTTTTTTACAGTATTTCACGAGTGCATCTATATGTAGTTTATCATCATTAACGCCTTTCCAAACCACATATTCGAACGTAATCATACGATTGGTTTTCGTATACCAATATTGTAGCGATTCTAGTAATTCTGAAGTGTCACTTTTCTCATTAATGGGCATTATTTTAGAGCGTGTTTCATCGATCGCTGAATGTAGTGATACCGCCAAATTAAATTTAACTTCATCATCAGCCATTTTCTTAATCATTTTTGGAATGCCAACAGTCGAGAGTGTAATTCTTCTGGGCGACATCCCTAGCCCTTTCGGAGAAGTAATTTTTTCTATTGATGAAATTACATTTTTGTAATTTAGTAAAGGTTCGCCCATTCCCATATATACAATGTTGGTAAGTGGACGATCGAAATATTCTTCCCCCTGTTGAATAATGGCAGCTACTTGATCGTAAATTTCATCTGCATTAAGGTTGCGCATACGCTTTAGCCT